>NZ_CP152017.1:300000-592500 GCF_038618305.1 Sporosarcina sp. FSL K6-2383 | reverse complement strand
GTGCTTATGTACGCTCCTTCGTTCTCTCAATCGTTTCCTTGTACTACTCGCTTCTCCCACTTTTACCGGGATTACAATAAGTAAAATTAGACGTTTTGAATGTTATATGTAATGAATTACAGGCCCGGCGACGTCCTACTCTTGCAGGGGGAAACCCCCAACTACCATCGGCGCTGAAGAGCTTAACTTCCGTGTTCGGTATGGGAACGGGTGTGACCTCTTCGCCATCGGCACCAGACCTGCATCATCTTTTTCCAAAGACAATACTCATTATATCAAATCAGTTAAGATTTGCAAGCACTTTTTTATGAACGGTACTTATTCGTTCAAAACTGAATAAAACAGACAGTGTGTTTCACAAATCAGGGCCAACCTGCCCTTTTTACTAGAAGGTTAAGTCCTCGTTCGATTAGTATCTGTCAGCTCCACACGTCGCCGCGCTTCCACCCCAGACCTATCAACCTCATCTTCTTTGAGGGAACTTACTTACTTGCGTAATGGGAAATCTCATCTCGAGGGGGGCTTCATGCTTAGATGCTTTCAGCATTTATCCCGTCCACACATAGCTACCCAGCGATGCCTTTGGCAAGACAACTGGTACACCAGCGGTGTGTCCATCCCGGTCCTCTCGTACTAAGGACAGCTCCTCTCAAATTTCCTGCGCCCGCGACGGATAGGGACCGAACTGTCTCACGACGTTCTGAACCCAGCTCGCGTACCGCTTTAATGGGCGAACAGCCCAACCCTTGGGACCGACTACAGCCCCAGGATGCGATGAGCCGACATCGAGGTGCCAAACCTCCCCGTCGATGTGGACTCTTGGGGGAGATAAGCCTGTTATCCCCGGGGTAGCTTTTATCCGTTGAGCGATGGCCCTTCCATGCGGAACCACCGGATCACTAAGCCCGTCTTTCGACCCTGCTCGACTTGTAGGTCTCGCAGTCAAGCTCCCTTATGCCTTTGCACTCTACGAATGATGTCCAACCATTCTGAGGGAACCTTTGGGCGCCTCCGTTACTCTTTAGGAGGCGACCGCCCCAGTCAAACTGTCCACCTGACACTGTCTCCTGCCCCGATAAGGGGCATGGGTTAGAAGTCCAATACAGCCAGGGTAGTATCCCACCAACGCCTCCTCCGAAGCTGGCGCTCCGGAATCTTAGGCTCCTACCTATCCTGTACAGGCTGCACCGGAATTCAATATCAGGCTACAGTAAAGCTCCACGGGGTCTTTCCGTCCTGTCGCGGGTAACCTGCATCTTCACAGGTATTATAATTTCACCGAGTCTCTCGTTGAGACAGTGCCCAGATCGTTACGCCTTTCGTGCGGGTCGGAACTTACCCGACAAGGAATTTCGCTACCTTAGGACCGTTATAGTTACGGCCGCCGTTTACTGGGGCTTCAATTCAAAGCTTCGCTTGCGCTGACCTCTCCTCTTAACCTTCCAGCACCGGGCAGGCGTCAGCCCCTATACTTCACCTTACGGTTTTGCAGAGACCTGTGTTTTTGCTAAACAGTCGCCTGGGCCTATTCACTGCGGCTCTCTCGGGCTTTAACACCCTAACAGAGCACCCCTTCTCCCGAAGTTACGGGGTCATTTTGCCGAGTTCCTTAACGAGAGTTCTCTCGATCACCTTAGGATTCTCTCCTCGCCTACCTGTGTCGGTTTGCGGTACGGGCACCTCCCGCCTCGCTAGAGGCTTTTCTTGGCAGCGTGAAATCAGGGACTCCGGAGATTAATCTCCTCGCCATCACAGCTCAATGTTATAGGAACGGGATTTGCCTCATTCCACACCTTACTGCTTAGACGCACATAACCAACAGTGCGCTCACCCTATCCTACTGCGTCCCCCCATTACTCAAACGGCGGGGAGGTGGTACAGGAATATCAACCTGTTATCCATCGTCTACGCCTTTCGGCCTCGACTTAGGTCCCGACTAACCCTGAGCGGACGAGCCTTCCTCAGGAAACCTTGGGCATTCGGTGGAAGGGATTCTCACCCTTCTTTCGCTACTCATACCGGCATTCTCACTTCCAAGCGCTCCACCAGTCCTTACGGTCTAGCTTCAACGCCCTTGGAACGCTCTCCTACCACTGATACCAAAGGTATCAATCCACAGTTTCGGTGATTCGTTTAGCCCCGGTACATTTTCGGCGCAGCGCCACTCGACCAGTGAGCTATTACGCACTCTTTAAATGATGGCTGCTTCTGAGCCAACATCCTGGTTGTCTGGGCAACGCCACATCCTTTTCCACTTAACGAATACTTGGGGACCTTAACTGGTGGTCTGGGCTGTTTCCCTCTCGACTACGGATCTTATCACCCGCAGTCTGACTCCCAAACATAAATCATCGGCATTCGGAGTTTGTCTGAATTCGGTAACCCGGGATGGGCCCCTAGTCCAAACAGTGCTCTACCTCCGAGATTCTTAAGTTTGAGGCTAGCCCTAAAGCTATTTCGGAGAGAACCAGCTATCTCCAGGTTCGATTGGAATTTCACCGCTACCCACACCTCATCCCCGCATTTTTCAACATACGTGGGTTCGGGCCTCCAGTAAGTGTTACCTTACCTTCACCCTGGACATGGGTAGATCACCTGGTTTCGGGTCTACGACCCCATACTCATTCGCCCTATTCAGACTCGCTTTCGCTGCGGCTCCGCATTCACTGCTTAACCTTGCATGGAATCGTAACTCGCCGGTTCATTCTACAAAAGGCACGCCATCACCCATTAACGGGCTCTGACAACTTGTAGGCACATGGTTTCAGGATCTATTTCACTCCCCTTCCGGGGTGCTTTTCACCTTTCCCTCACGGTACTGGTTCACTATCGGTCACTAGGGAGTATTTAGCCTTGGGAGATGGTCCTCCCGGATTCCGACGGAATTTCACGTGTTCCGCCGTACTCAGGATACACTCTGGAGAGAATGGACTTTCGACTACGGGGCTTTTACCCGCTACGGCGGACCTTTCCAGGTCGCTTCGCCTAATCCATTCCTTTGTAACTCCGTATAGAGTGTCCTACAACCCCAGGAAGCAAGCTTCCTGGTTTGGGCTTTTCCCGTTTCGCTCGCCGCTACTCAGGGAATCGATGTTTCTTTCTCTTCCTCCGGATACTTAGATGTTTCAGTTCTCCGGGTCTGCCTCGTTTACGCTATGTATTCACGTAAACGTACTGCCCCATTATGGGCAGTGGGTTTCCCCATTCGGAAATCTCCGGATCAAAGCTTACTTACAGCTCCCCGGAGCATATCGGTGTTAGTGCCGTCCTTCTTAGGCTCCTAGTGCCAAGGCATCCGCCATGCGCCCTTTCTAACTTAACCTTTTGGGTTCAATCCGCTTAACGCTTCATGAATTCCATTGGTGACTTTTCATCAACAGCGATGTATCCGAAAAAGTCGTAAAAAGGTATTGCAATCGTAAATAACAAGTTATTTACGTGGTTGATTCTTGATTTGTTACTATCAATGTCGTTTTATCCAGTTTTCAATGAACAAGTTTAAAAAAGGCATCTCTTATTATAAAAGATAAACCTTCAAAACTGAACGCAAAACGTCAACTTGCAGACCCCTAGGGTCTACATTCCGAATAATTCCTTAGAAAGGAGGTGATCCAGCCGCACCTTCCGATACGGCTACCTTGTTACGACTTCACCCCAATCATCTGTCCCACCTTCGGCGGCTGGCTCCCGTAAGGGTTACCCCACCGACTTCGGGTGTTACAAACTCTCGTGGTGTGACGGGCGGTGTGTACAAGACCCGGGAACGTATTCACCGTGGCATGCTGATCCACGATTACTAGCGATTCCGGCTTCATGGAGGCGAGTTGCAGCCTCCAATCCGAACTGGGAATGATTTTATGGGATTGGCTCCCCCTCGCGGGTTGGCAACCCTCTGTATCATCCATTGTAGCACGTGTGTAGCCCAGGTCATAAGGGGCATGATGATTTGACGTCATCCCCACCTTCCTCCGGTTTGTCACCGGCAGTCACCTTAGAGTGCCCAACTAAATGCTGGCAACTAAGATCAAGGGTTGCGCTCGTTGCGGGACTTAACCCAACATCTCACGACACGAGCTGACGACAACCATGCACCACCTGTCACCACTGTCCCCGAAGGGAAAGGCGTATCTCTACACCGGGCAGTGGGATGTCAAGACCTGGTAAGGTTCTTCGCGTTGCTTCGAATTAAACCACATGCTCCACCGCTTGTGCGGGTCCCCGTCAATTCCTTTGAGTTTCAGCCTTGCGGCCGTACTCCCCAGGCGGAGTGCTTAATGCGTTAGCTGCAGCACTAAGGGGCGGAAACCCCCTAACACTTAGCACTCATCGTTTACGGCGTGGACTACCAGGGTATCTAATCCTGTTTGCTCCCCACGCTTTCGCGCCTCAGCGTCAGTTACAGACCAGAAAGCCGCCTTCGCCACTGGTGTTCCTCCACATCTCTACGCATTTCACCGCTACACGTGGAATTCCGCTTTCCTCTTCTGTACTCAAGTCCCCCAGTTTCCAATGACCCTCCACGGTTGAGCCGTGGGCTTTCACATCAGACTTAAAGGACCGCCTGCGCGCGCTTTACGCCCAATAATTCCGGACAACGCTTGCCACCTACGTATTACCGCGGCTGCTGGCACGTAGTTAGCCGTGGCTTTCTAATAAGGTACCGTCAAGGTACGGGCAGTTACTCCCGTACGTGTTCTTCCCTTACAACAGAGCTTTACGATCCGAAAACCTTCTTCGCTCACGCGGCATTGCTCCATCAGACTTTCGTCCATTGTGGAAGATTCCCTACTGCTGCCTCCCGTAGGAGTCTGGGCCGTGTCTCAGTCCCAGTGTGGCCGATCACCCTCTCAGGTCGGCTACGCATCGTCGCCTTGGTAGGCCATTACCCCACCAACTAGCTAATGCGCCGCGGGCCCATCCTACAGTGACAGCCGAAACCGTCTTTCAGAGTTGGTTCATGCGAACCAACTGATTATTCGGTATTAGCCCCGGTTTCCCGGAGTTATCCCCATCTGTAGGGCAGGTTGCCCACGTGTTACTCACCCGTCCGCCGCTAACTTCTGGGAGCAAGCTCCCATCCATTCGCTCGACTTGCATGTATTAGGCATGCCGCCAGCGTTCGTCCTGAGCCAGGATCAAACTCTCCATAATAGAAGAAAATGAATAGCTCATTTCTTGCTGGCATTAAATTAATAATGTCATGTGTTTTGCTCGGGTGCGTTAAGCACCTTTGCTGTATTTCGTTGACGTTTTGCTGTTCAGTTTTCAAGGTTCATGTTGATATTGTTTGTCACTTCTTTTTCGTAAGCAACTTTTATATCATACCAAGTTGCATTCCTCATGTCAACAACTAATTTCAATTTCTTTTTCGTTGTTCCTCACACTAAAAGTGCGACGCTTTATATCCTAACATTCTTAGGGATACAAGTCAACAACTAAATTCAATCTCTTTTTTAGTGTTTTAATATATCGGAAGCGCAACGTTTTTTAATATACCACCCCGCACTTTCGATTGCAACAATTATCTTACGTTTTCTCTTCGTTAACAAAAAAACACCACGTAAAGCATATTCAAACAACTTTACGCGGCGGTTATTAACCTTAATCTTTCTTACGCATTTGCGGAAATAGTAGAATATCACGGATTGATTGTGCATTAGTCAACAGCATGACAAGACGATCAACACCAATTCCAAGTCCACCAGTAGGCGGCAATCCATATTCCAATGCCTCTATAAAGTCATTGTCCATTTCATGCGCTTCATCATTACCTTGCTCTTTCTCAACCATTTGCGCTTCAAAGCGCTGACGCTGGTCGATTGGATCGTTAAGCTCCGTGAAGGCATTAGCATGTTCACGGCGAACGATGAACAATTCAAAACGATCCGTAAAGCGACCATCCTCCGAATTTTTCTTCGCAAGCGGTGAAATCTCAACCGGATGACCAAAGATAAATGTTGGTTGCACAAGTTGTTCTTCTACTTTTTGCTCGAAGAATTCATTCAACACGTGGCCAACCTCCATCATTGGAGTTACTTCTACGTTATGCTCTTTAGCTAACGCATGCGCTTCCTCCTTCGACATCTCTTTCCAGAAGTCTACGCCTGTGTATTGTTTTATCGCATCGACCATATGAAGACGCGTCCAACCTGGTGCCAATTCAATTGTATCTTCTCCGTATTGCACTTGTGTTGTACCGAGTACTTCTTGCGCAATATGAGCAACCATGTTTTCCGTTAGCGCCATGATGTCATTGTAATCCGCATACGCCTCATATAATTCAATCATTGTAAATTCAGGGTTATGACGTGTTGAAATTCCTTCGTTACGGAATACGCGTCCAATTTCATAGACCTTCTCAAGTCCACCTACGATGAGGCGTTTCAAATGAAGCTCAATCGCAATACGCATATATAGTTCCATATCTAGCGCATTGTGATGCGTGATGAATGGACGTGCTGACGCTCCGCCTGCAATCGAATGTAACATCGGCGTTTCAACTTCAAGAAAACCTTGTCCATCTAAGTAACGACGCATCGATTGGATAATCTTACTTCTTAAGATGAATGTTTCTTTACTACCCTCTGTTGAAATTAAGTCTAAATAACGCTGACGGTAACGTTGCTCGACGTCTTTTAACCCGTGGAATTTCTCCGGTAGCGGACGTAATGCTTTTGTTAGGAATGTAAATTCCGTTGCTTTAATGGATAGTTCTCCAACTTTTGTTTTAAAGACCACTCCTGAAATCCCAATGATATCACCAAGATCCGCACTATTGAATAGCCCATATGCCTCTTCACCAATCGCATCTTGCCTTACGTAGATTTGAATCTGACCACCAAGGTCTTGTAAATGCGCAAAGCCGGCCTTCCCTTTTCCACGTTTCGTCATAATACGTCCCGCAATTTTCACTTCATGCGGCGTTTCATCTAGCTCTTCCTTTGAAAGAGCTTCGTATTTCTCCAGTATTTCATTGGATAGATGAGTGCGTTCAAATCTTGAGCCGAATGGATCTAATCCACTCTCCCGTATATCTTCCATCTTCTGGCGTCTCACCAGTAACTGATCATTTAATTCATCCAAATGGGACATTTCTTTCACTCCTTCATCATTTATCCTTTAATAGCATGCACCTATTGTACACAATTTGCGCCAGCTCGACACGCTTTACTTATCATACGCAACAAAAAGAGCTACCACGGTATACGGCAGCCCTACTCATTTTTTCAGCTTCATCCCTTTAATTGCAGGAAATGCCCGACTCCGTCAACCTTCTTCCAAAGTATTACGCCACCGTCTTGAACAGCAAATTCCTCCGAAAATAATTTCCCTGTTGCCGGATGTGCGATTGTAGGAGCAATCTCCAAAAGTGGAATGAGCACAAATGCCCGCTCATGCATTCGGGGATGTGGTACAACTAAATTCTCCGCTTCTATATTGTCGACACCATACAGTAAGATGTCGAGGTCAACCGTTCGAGGACCCCATCTTATCGCCCGTACCCGACCAAGCTCCCGCTCAATCTCCTGACAAATCTCCAACAAATCAAAGGCCCTCGCAATAGTTTCTACACATACTGTCACGTTCAAAAAATCCGCTTGATCCGTATAACCAACTGGCGCCGTTTCATAGATAGAGGAAACAGACAACACCTCCACCTCATCTCGAAAATGAAGTGCCCGTACCGCCTCAACTAGATGCTCCAACCGATCACCGATATTCGAACCAATCGACAAATACGCTACAGTCATATGAAACGCCCTCTCGTGATATCGACAGACACCGACGCGTAATGACCTGGAATCGGAGGATCCGGTTTGATCAGCACAACACGGACGCCCGTCACCTTAGCCTCAAACTCCTCCATTACATTAGCTGCAATCTTTTCTGCGACTGTTTCAATTAATTTCACCGGCTCACCTTCCACAATCGCACGACACACATTATAGACCTTCGCATAGTTCACGGTTTTATCTAGATTATCGGTTTTCCCCGCTTCCGAAAGATCCGTCGCAAGTGACACCGTCACACGAAAACGCTGGCCCAATTTATTTTCCTCAGGCAACGCACCATGATAGCCGTAGAACTCCATTTCGTTTAGATGAATATAATCCATACAACTCCTACCCTTCAAATACCGTTTTCCCCGTTAAAACATCCATCATTTTTGCCATTTTTGCAATTTCCTTTACATCATGAACACGCATAATATGACAACCATGCTCAATTCCATAACAAACCGTCGCGCCTGTACCTTCCAATCGTTCCTCGACAGGCAGCTCTAGTACATTGCCAATTAATGATTTTCGTGAAGTGCCTAATAAAACCGGATAACCCATGTTAGAAATCCGACGCAACCCTTGCATTGTCCATATATTTTGCATCGTATTTCTCGCAAACCCAATGCCCGGATCTAGCCATATGTTATCATGCGCAACACCTGCCGCAATCGCAATGCCGACACTTTCTTCCAAATCGGCTACAACCGTGTCCATGAAAGGTTCACCGTACTCCGCTTTTTCACGGTTATGCATCAAGATAATAGGAACCTTATATTTCGCCGCAACATCTGCGATAACCGGTTCACGTTTTGCACCCCATATATCATTAATGATTTGCGCGCCCGCTTTGATAGCCTCTTCCGCCACTCCCGCTTTATATGTATCAATCGACACTACACAGCCAAATTCTTTGGCGATTGCTTCAATAATCGGCACCGTTCGTTCAAGCTCCTGCGCCAACGAAACCGGCGCATGCCCCGGTCGCGTTGACTCTCCACCGATATCGATAATTTTCGCCCCGTCACGGAGCATTTCTTCCACATGTTCAAGCGCCGCATCCATCTGCCCAAATTTCCCGCCGTCCGAAAAGGAATCCGGCGTCACGTTTAAAATACCCATGATCACCGTTTCTTTATGAAAATCCATTTCCGTCTCGCCAAATTTGTACACACCACGCGCATTCGCCAACTCCATCAATCGTCGCCTTCTTTCATATCCCTTATCGCCTGTCTATATAATTCGTGAAGCTTTTGATAATAAAATCCCGAATCTCCCGGAAGCAAGATATCCCCGATTGCCGCTAACGGTACGAGCTCCTGCACAGCATTCGTGACAAATGCTTCATCCGCAGATTCCATATGTTCTTTACCATAACACCCTTCATGAACAGTAATCCCAGCAGTTCTAGCCATTTCCATGATAAACGCACGCGTCGTTCCCGGCAAAATTCCCGTTTCAATCGCCGGCGTGAACAATTCACCATCCTTCAGCCAAAAGACGTTTGACGTCACCCCTTCAGCTACAAACCCCTCACTTGTCACAAACAGGCCCTCCGCATCTTTTAACGAAGGCAATTCCAACCGTCCACGCACATTATTCAAGAAGTTATGCGATTTGTGACGCACTGCGCTTTCCGGCTGATTACGCGTCGTCTCGAGCCAAACCGCCTTTTTCTCCATACCTATAACAGCCGGAGCCAACGCTTTTCTAAATATAATAACGTTTGGCGTTGCGTATGATGAAGGGGCTAGTCCTATATCATGAACACCTGCTGAAACATTGAGTCGAAAATAGCCGTCTTTATTCCCCGACTTTTCACCAAGCATCTGAACAACAGCAAGTATATCTGCATTTGTATAAGGCATCGTAATTCGGTACTCCTTGAGGGCAACATGTAATCGCTCCATATGTTCATCAAACAACAAAACGTTGCTATCATACGTCCTAAACGTTTCGAAAAAACCAGTACCATACAGAAAACCGTGATCAAACGGAGATATTCTCAAATCCTCCGCCCGCATGAATTCACCATTCATCCAACACCACATGCCGCACCCTCCATTGTCAGTTTTCCGCCATCGCCTTTGCTTGCCATAACGCTTTCGCTTTATTCAACGACTCGATATACTCGGCTTCAGGCACTGAATCAGCGACCAAACCTGCCCCTGCCTGAATATGTGTGATCCCGTCTTTGATGTAAGCCGTACGAATAACAATATTTAATTCCATATCCCCATTAAAACCAATCCACCCAATCGACCCAGTATATAGACCTCTACGTGTCGGCTCCAATTCCTCGATAATTTCCATCGTCCGCAATTTAGGCGAACCTGTAATGGAACCGCCTGGGAAAACACCTTTAATAATATCCGCATTGGATATACCTTGCGTCGCAGTCCCCCGAACATTCGATACTAAGTGCATAACGTGCGAATATTTTTCCACGACCATGAACTCATCCGTTTCTACTGTACCGGGTGCACAAACACGCTCAAAATCTTCCTTTTCCAAGTCAACTAGCATAATATGCTCGCCGGTCTCTTTATCATTCGACAATAACTCCGCCTTCAGTGCAGCATCTTCCTCGTCATTCATCCCTCTAGGTCTCGTCCCACCAATCGGTCGCGTGCTCAGTTCTTCCCCACGTTTTTTCAACAACAGCTCAGGCGAACCTGAAACGACTGCAAATTCCGGCGCACCAATTGACGCCATATAAGGCGATGGGTTGAATGAACGAAGCGCCTCATACATGTCAAGCGGGTGCGCCGCCAACGGTTTCGATTGTCGTACAGATAGATTTACTTGCACAACGTCTCCACTCGCAATATAACTTTGCACATCACGTACCATCTGTTCAAATTGCGGTCCCGTTACAGCTACCGCAAGATCATCAGACGCCGAAGAAACTTCTGTCGCTCTTCCAGGTACGAAAACTTGTTTTTTCAACCCTTCCGAAGCTGCAGCTAACCATTCATCTTTCACCTCTACAACATCCAAATCACGATTCGGTAGTGCTATGAAATAAGCAGTTTCCGTTTGCATATCCAATACCGCCCAACGATCAAATAAATAGAAATAGAGATCAGGTGTCTCCAAATCATCTACCGTATCTACCTGAATCGGTTCATAGCGACGCGCATAATCATAACTGATGAAACCCATTAATCCGCCTTGAAAATCCGACAGCGCCGAAACTGTATCCATTTCGAATGATTGAGCAAAATCGTTCAATAATGCCAACGGCTCCCCTTGACGCACTTCTTCCTTACCATCACGCCAAGTAAGTTTTAATTTATCACCCTCAAGTGTTTGCAATGTCACAAGCGGATCAATTCCAGCCATACATAACGCACCGCTCCGTCCACTTTCAAGTAGTAGATGGCGCTCATTCTGATGCGCCAACTCTTTATACGCGTAGAAAAATTGTTCTTTCGTCATTTCCGCCGTTGTATATACTGGTTGTCGTCCTTGCATCCTTATTCCCCCTGCTAACAATTAGTATCTTCATCTTACCTCGCGAAAGGCATTTTACGCCACAAAAAAAGAAGGAGCTTATAAGGCCCCTTCTTCCGCGCTATTACTCTTCGTCGAATTGATAAAGTGGTGTACTCAAATAGCGCTCACCGTTCGATGGAAGAATCGCCACAACTTTCTTCCCTTTACCTAGCTTCTTCGCCGCTTGCAGTGCTACGAAAATGGCTGCTCCAGATGAAACCCCACCTAGAATTCCTTCTTCACGCGCTGCACGTCTTGCTGTATCATACGCCTCGTCATTCGTGACCAAAGCAATTTCATCATAGATTTTTGTATCCAACACTTCTGGAACAAACCCTGCACCAATTCCTTGAATTTTATGCGGTCCTGGTTTTCCACCAGATAGAATAGCTGAGTCTGTCGGTTCAACCGCAATAATTTTCACATCAGGGAAACGTTCTTTCAGGACACTTCCTGCGCCTGTAATCGTACCGCCTGTTCCAATGCCAGAAACAAACGCATCGACACGATCAAGTGCATCTGCAATTTCAGGACCCGTTGTTAAACGGTGTACTTCTGGATTTGCTTCATTATTAAATTGCTGTGGAACGTACCAGCCATTTTCTTTCGCTAATTCATCCGCCTTAGCAATGGCGCCCTTCATTCCTTCAGCACCTGGCGTCAAAATAAGATCTGCACCATATGCACGCAACAAATTACGACGTTCCGTACTCATCGTATCCGGCATGACTAGCACGGCTTTATAACCTTTTGCAGCTGCAATCATCGCAAGACCAATTCCCGTGTTACCACTTGTCGGCTCAATAATCGTGCCACCTTCTTTGAGGTCTCCAGACTTTTCAGCCGCTTCAATCATCGCAAGTGCAATACGGTCTTTCACACTAGAACCCGGATTGAAGTACTCCAGTTTCAAATAGACTTCTGCATCCTCCGGCCCTGTCAATCTATTCAATTTAACAAGTGGTGTCTTTCCAACCAAGTCCGCAACAGAGTTTCCAACTAACGTCATCCTTATCCTCTCCCAATCCCTACTATTTTGATATGCTTTGTTTAATTAATGATACTACCATATTATGCTCGTTGTCAAATGATTCTCTACATTTATTTTACCGCTACCCTTGGTACAAAAAAACTGTTCAGATGTACCGATTATAATCAGCTTCTGAACAGTTTTGTTATTTACTATAAAACCACTCTGCATCAAACTCGCTCCAAAATGCCTCTGGGTTCACAGACTGCGGAAGTTGCTCCAATGCAAGCTCACGTCTAATATGATCGTTTACCTCATTCAATGTAAATGACTGACCTTCTACCACTTCACTTACATGAATAATCGCAAACGTACCGTCACTCAAAGCAATAACCCCACTCGTCGTGGAACTTTTCATATCGACTGCAACCTGTACAATTTCCTTATCGATAGCATTCGTCGATTTGTTCACATAACCAATGTCTCCACCAAGACTTGCAGAAGCAAGATCCGTTGAACGCTCTTTCGCTAGCATATCGAAGCTCGACCCTTTCGATAGCTCTTCCACGGCTTGCTTTGCTTCATCATGCGTCGGAACAACGATGATAGCTGTTCGATAGGCGGTTGAAATATTATAAAGGGAAGCATTTTCGTCATAATGCTTCTCAATCTCGGCATCCTCAACGACGATGTCCTTCGTCAGAACTTTTTCAAGGATGAGATTGGCGCGGATTTTTTGACGCCTCTTCTCCATGTCTAAACCTGTATAGGAGCGGCCATCCACCGAGCGAATGAGCGCTACTTCGAGGTCGATTTCCTGGTCGGATACGTCAATTTCATATCGCTTTGCGGCGACTTCCATTACCTTGTTATTGACAAGCTCCAGCAGAGTTTCACGCCCTACTTCTTTTTCCATCGCGGTCATCCATTGTTCTCTTGTGATCGGCTCGCCAGCAACCGACGCCACTTCCTCACCCGTTTGCTTAGGCTTCTGATCGGGTATCAGCCAGCCAATGAACCACAAAATATTAAAAGCAAAGAGGATACCTATTAACAGAAGGAGCGGCTTCGTCTTTAGTTTGCGCTTTTGCGAACTAGCCGGTTCCGATTTAGGATTCCGACTGTATTTCACTGATAAAGCCTTCCAACTCTTCCTTTGGATACACATACGTCTCTAGACAGAAATGGCAGTGCGCTTCCGCTTTTCCATCCTCAGCAATCATCTCGCGAATTTCTTGCTCTCCAAGACCGATAATCGCATCACCAAATCGTTCCTTTGAACAATTACATGTAAACGCAACATCCATTCGATCCAGTATTTCCACGTTTTCTGTACCGAGCACTTCGCCAAGTATTTCCTCCGGTGTTAGACCACGGTCAATCAGTTTAGAAATCGGCTCGACATTAGCAATACGTTCTTCCAATTCCCCAATTGTTTCGTCCGTCGCCCCCGGCATCACTTGAATAATAAACCCTCCAGCCGCTTTCGCCGTATTATCAGGATTCACAAGAACGCCAAGTCCCACTGCTGAGGGTACCTGTTCCGAAACAACAAAGTACTCGGTAAAGTCTTCCGCAATTTCACCAGAAACGATTGGTACTTGACCCGTAAAGAAATCACGCAAGCCAAGGTCTTTGACGACCGTCAACATGCCTTCCGTTCCAACCGCACGTCTTACATCTAGTTTCCCTTGGTCATTCAAATCAAAATGAGTTTGTGGATGCGTTGCATAACCACGAACTTCCCCATGCGCATTCGCATCAATAATCATTGAACCAATCGGGCCACCGCCCTCAATTTTAATCGTTAGTTTATCTTCACCTTTTACCATTGCTCCCATCATCACAGCCGCAGTCATGGAGCGACCCAAAGCAGCTGTTGCTGTCGGCCAAATCCCATGACGACGTTGTACTTCAGCCACAGTCTCTGTCGAACGAACTGCGTACGCGCGAATTGTCCCATCAAACGCTAATGCTTTTACTAAATAATCCTTCATTTACACTCTCGACTCCTTTTACATGTTTCGTTCATAAATTAAATGAAGCCCTTTTAACGTCAGGAAGTTATCGACAACATCAATAACTTTCGTTTCACTTGCGATTAAATCAGCAAGACCACCTGTCGCAATCACCGTCGGCTCTACCTTACTTTGTGCTTTCATACGCGCAACGATTCCCTCAACTTGTCCAACATAACCATAGACAATCCCCGCTTGCATAGCTGCAACCGTATTTTTCCCTATAACATGGTCCGGCTTTGTCAGTTCAATACGTGGCAATTTAGAGGCTCGGTCAAATAGGGCCTCCATTGAGATACCTATACCCGGAGCAATTGCACCGCCCATATACTCACCTTTTTCATTGACGTAGCAATAGGTAGTCGCTGTCCCAAAATCAACAACGACTAGCGGATAGCTATATTCGTGAATGGCAGCGACAGCATTTACAATCCGGTCCGCACCTACCTCACGCGGATTTTCATACTTAATATTCAAGCCCGTCTTCACTCCTGGACCTACAATCAACGGTTTTTGATTAAAATACTTTCTACACATCTGTTCAAGCGGAAACATTACGGGTGGCACAACCGACGAAATGATAATGCCTGTCACATCCCCAAAAGTGAGACCAACGTGAGAAAACAGCGATTTAACTTGCATCGCATACTCGTCCTCCGTCTTATGTCTGTACGTTTCCATACGCCAATGATGTTTAAGCTGCCCTTGCTCGTAGACCCCAAGGACAATATTGGTATTCCCAGTATCCAACACTAAAATCATAATGGTTTCCTCGCTAACTTCGATGTTTTCCACCACATCATACCACAGACTATTGGATGAACAAAAGCGGAGGGCGCCTGCTTAGATGTAACAGCCCGTCCTGCTCATGACCCGAGCATCTGGCGCCCGGAGACTAGACGTGAAAAAAGCCGACTGCTTCAAAAGAAGCAATCAGCTTTTATTCATCACTCAATCTTGACGTTTCTCGTCAATCGGATCAAGTAATTCTACTGACTCAGACTCCTTCGGCAAATCACCAATAGATGGATCCTTTGCCGCTCCAGTCGAATCAGAGATAACTCCCTCATCTTCTTTTTTCAAAATATCAACACTCTTAACATCTTCATCTAAATTGTCCAAGCCATAACGACCATACGGACGATCAGGCAATGTACCATGATCTTTTAAATGATTAATCTGCTCAGCATCGAGTGTTTCAACTTCCTTAAGCGTTGTTGCAATCAAATCAAGCAATTCACGTTTTTCTGTAAGAATTTCTTTTGTACGTGCATATTGTTCTTTGATAATGCGTTGCATCTCTTGGTCAATCTCATATGCAATCGACTCAGAATAGTTTTGCTCAGAGTTAAAGTCACGTCCAAGGAACACTTGCCCGCCTTGTGATTGACCAAACTGCATCGGTCCTAGCTTATCACTCATCCCGTACTCCGTAACCATCGAACGTGCGATACCTGTTGCACGCTGGAAGTCATTATGAGCCCCTGTTGAAACTTCACCAAGAACGATTTCTTCTGCTACGCGACCACCAAGAAGTCCTGAAATTTTATCCAAAAGTTCTGGTTTTGTCATGAAATAACGATCCTCTTTTGGTAGCATGACAGCATAACCGCCCGCCTGTCCGCGTGGAACGATTGTTACTTTATGGACAATTTCCGCATCGTCAAGCGTTAATCCAACAACGACGTGACCCGCCTCGTGGAAGGCTACGATATTGCGTTCTTTTTCCGATATAACGCGACTCGTTTTCGCAGGTCCTGCAATAACACGGTCTGTCGCCTCATCGATATCTGCCATATCAATTTTCAATTTGCTACGTCTTGCTGCGACAAGCGCTGCTTCGTTTAGCAAGTTTTCAAGATCCGCACCAGAAAATCCTGGTGTACGTTGTGCAAGTGCCTTCAAGTTGACAGTATCGTCAAACGGCTTATTACGTGCATGCACCTTAAGTACAGCTTCTCTTCCTTTAACATCCGGACGACCAACTGTGATTTGACGGTCAAAACGACCTGGACGAAGAAGTGCTGGGTCAAGAATATCCGGACGGTTTGTTGCCGCCACGATGATAATGCCCTCATTTTCGCCAAAACCATCCATTTCAACAAGCAGCTGATTCAATGTTTGTTCACGCTCATCGTGTCCACCGCCGAGACCAGCGCCACGTTGGCGACCAACCGCGTCGATTTCATCGATGAAAATGATACATGGTGCATTCTTTTTCGCGTTTTCAAATAGGTCACGAACACGGGATGCCCCGACACCTACAAACATTTCTACGAAATCAGAACCTGAGATGGAGAAGAATGGTACTCCCGCTTCCCCTGCAACTGCACGTGCCAACAATGTTTTACCCGTACCTGGAGGTCCTACAAGTAGAATCCCTTTTGGAATACGCGCACCAACTTCAACGAATTTACGTGAATCTTTCAGGAAGTCAACAACTTCCACAAGCTCCGCTTTTTCTTCGTCTGCTCCTGCCACATCTGTGAAACGAACTTTTTTCTTATCGTCCGTATGCAACTTCGCTTTACTTTTACCGAAATTCATCACACGGCCACCGCCGCCACCTTGCGCTTGATTCAACAAGAAGAAGAATAAGATGAAGATGATGATGAACGGTACTAGACCCGTAAAGAAGGATACCCATGCGCTTGTTGTTGGCGCAGGCAGAACGGTTATTTCTGTCTTCGTTTCTGTTGCTAATGCTTTTATTTCCTCTTGAATATCCACACCATCCAAGACTTTTACAACGTATGATTCGCCTTTTTCATAGCCTTCCATAACGCCTTTAACCTCAAGAACATTCGCAAGCGGTTGTAAAGATAATGACTTTACTTCCCCTTTTTCTAAAGATGTTATAAATTGATCGTACCGAAGTTCCTGCATCTTCGGATTTGTTTTGTTTAGTGAACTAAATATCCCCATAATCGCTAGGAAAATTAGTCCATATAATAGAAAGTATCGAAGTATTCGATTCATCCCAAGCCTCCTCATTTCATTCAAACAGAAAACTAGTGTAAATCTTATCATAGGTCTGATTCAACCTACAAAGAAAATGCCTTATTCGGGAGTTAGTTTCCCGGTGAGTTTAAAAAGAATAGATTTCTTTTTTCAACACGCCGATATAAGGTAAGTTTCTGTATTTTTCTGCGTAATCCAATCCGTAACCAACGACGAATGCGTCTGGCACAATAAAACCAACATAGTCCGCCTTCAAATCTACCTTCCGCCCGGTAGGCTTATCCAGTAGCGTAACAATTTTAATGGAGTTTGCTTTTCTATATTTCATCAGCTCAACGAGATAACTTAACGTTTTCCCACTGTCAATAATATCCTCAATGATTAGCACGTCGCGCCCTTCGACACTTGTATTCAAATCTTTGACGATTTTCACTTCGCCTGATGAAACCGTTGCATTGCCATAGCTCGATACATCCATGAAATCGAGTTCAATGTATGCATCTACGCGCTTGATAAGATCGCTCATGAAAGGTAGGGCTCCTTTGAGCACACCAATCGCAAGTGGAAACTTATCTTGGTATTCCTCAGTTAATGTAGCGCCAAGCTCATGGATTTTCTCTTCAATCTGTTGTTCTGTTATTAAGACTTCTTCGATATCTTTCTCCAACATCGAAATTCCTCCTCCATCTAAGTCGATTAGCACTTTCTCGTAAGAACTATGTAATGACTCTGCTTTGTCTTGTTGCGCGAAAAGGCCACACCATAACGCAACCCCGGAATCGCACAAACTTCTCCTTGCGCTGTGACAATGATTGGTAAGCGATCACGTTCAGCTAATCCCACTTTGTCATCGATAAATAGCCGAGATAAACGCTTCGAATGGCTCATACCTGGTAACACAATACGATCTCCAGCTTCTCTTTGTCTAATACGTAAAGGAAAAGCCGCATCGGGCAGATCAAAATACATTATGTCGGCTGCGCCTATGAATAATTCTGCATGACTATCATCCACCGTATTCCAGTAAAGCTCTACTTCATGCCCCCAACGAGTCCAGCTACCTTGTGGAAATACTCGCTCCATCGCTATTTCCTCGAGCAATACTTCTCGAACAAACATCAGCTTACTATATGCCCGTATAAATCGGTAACCACGTGGAAGGTCGATGGATACAGTTCCATCCTGCGATGTGATGTGGTGTAATAGCTGGCTAATAAGCGCGGAATTGTATTCAACGGGTACACTTTCCCCATCATAAAGATACTTTAATAGTAGTGTAATCACCCTTCTTTGTAAAGCAAGGTGCATATCGGAAAAAGCATCACTTTCAACGACGGGGAGTCCTTCTACTGTGAATTCAACGATTCTTTCAAACTGTTCCACTGCTAACATTTCGAGTAGTTCTTCATCTTGCTGAAGCAAGCCGGTCATTTTCACTGCATTTTTAGCAGCTGCGGCGTTTTCACGTAGCATAAACGGGACGATATGATGGCGATAGCGGTTGCGCATATAGGCATCACTTTCATTACTCGGGTCTTCACGGTATTGCAAAGCATGCTCTTCAACATATAAGTAAAGCTCTGCTTTCATAACAGAAAGAAGGGGACGAATGACAATGCCGCCATCGACGTCTCGTTTCACAGGCATACCAGACGGTTGCCCCCCTTTCGCTACTTGCATCAAGACTGTCTCTAACTGGTCTTCCGCATGATGCGCAGTTACTAGGACAGTGTAACCTTGCTGTTGCATGACCTCCGCAAATAAAGCATATCTTCCGTCGCGACACACCGCTTGTACATTGCCACCTTCCTGTTCCAATAATTCAGGAACAGGGACATGACCACCAAAAAACGAAATTCCAAGCCCTTTACATAATTCTTCAACAAAAAGTCCATCTGCTGCCGATTCCTCTCCCCGCAGCATATGATCGACGTGAATCGCAGCCACTTCAATGCCCATTCTATCCCGGTACGTGGCCATGAAATGTAACAGCGCAACCGAATCGACACCACCTGAACACGCAACAAGAACACGATTTCCTGGCACAATCAATGACCATTCCTTAATAAATCGGAAAATCGATTGTTTAAATGTATCCATTGCATAAGCACCTCATTCATTACATTTCATCAATTACGCCCCGGCGTAATTGCGTCGGAATTTTGAATTGTGCCTGTCTAAGTGCCTTAATTTCTGCAAAAAACGCAGAAACACGGCAAATCGAACCCTTTGCTGTTCGATTCACAATTAACTCCCCTCAAAATCCTTGACATCCGCCGGCCGACAAAAACGCCACGTCATGTACGTCGGAGGCTTAACTTGAATCAGCAAATGTATTTGCTGATTCAAGTTAAATTTTACCCCTAGAATACCCTCACTTCAAGTTATGCGAAGCGAGGGTATGCCTATCGCATACCTTTTTCAAGAAATAATTTGTGAATAGGGCGTGAAGCTGGACCACTTTGGAAGAACATGGTCAATCTTCAACACCAGCACCGTACGATCATCCGTCACCACACCAAACTTGCGCTCCATTTCACTGATAATGCGATCCGCGATTTTATCACAATCGAACTCTTCGTATTTGTCGAGCGTTCCATACAAAACTCTCTCTTGCTTTTCAAGCGCAATCTCTCCATTAAACATTCCATCCGTCATCATTAAAACTATGTCCCCTGCCTTCAACTGTTCATTTTTTGCTTCAACAGAAAAGGAAGGGAGAAATCCAACGGGGACAGACTCGCTATCCAATCTTAAAAAGTCATCGCCTCGCTTAATATATGTGCTCATAGAACCAGCCTTCCACGACCAAAGCCGACCATCTTGTAAATCAATCAACGCCAAGTCAAGCGTTGCATACATATCATCCAACCCATTCAATGACATCATATAATGTAGCGTATGCATCGCCGTTTCTGGATCCATTTTACGATCCAAGCATTCACGCATTAATCGAATCACCTTACGACTCTCCCGGTAAGCGTTCAAATCCTGACCCATGCCATCCGACAGCAAAACAGCCGTAAGTCCGTCGTGAATTGGAAATACCTCATAGGCATCTCCCGCTTGAAATGACTCACTACCCGCCGTTGCGACAACCCCATAATCCAGTGCAAAACGGACTGCCGAACCAAATGTTAGTTGAATATGTGGAAATGGTTGCTGCTGCACAATCGATCTTGTGACTTGAAATGGCTCATCGTACATTTCTTCAAGAACCGGTAAAATAAGTCGTTCCGCGACAGTCGTATCTGTTTCAAAATCCGATCTTTTTTCCGGTATACAACAAACAATACGACGTGCTCCCCGTTCACCCGATATAATATCTATTTGAAAATACTCAATGTTTTTCTCTTGAAGTCGCTTAGCCAGCTCGTCCTCCGCTGGCTTGTACACCGATAAATCCTCTTTCACTTCATTCATAATCTTATCCAAATGCGTGCTCATATCCCGCAATTGAAGTGCTAGCATTTTCCGACCATGCTGAAGCTGTCCTGTCAATAAACGTGTCGTCGCCTGCTCCTCAAGTTCTGTTACAAGTCCGTTAAACCGAATACATTTATACTTTATCTTATCTTCAACGCGGTGACGCGTGGCTTTTTTCGTCGGAGAGTACGTCGATTCCCATTCATACAGCAGCCTAGCCATATCGTCATCCGCCGATTCCCAGCATTTTGCATAACGAAAACAAGACGCACACGTTTTAGGGATCACTTGGGGAATCGGTTCTTCTTGATTCCCTCTGGAGGAAAATCGTCCGCCAACAAGCGTTGACATGAATTCGGAGAACTGCTGGAAATCTGCCAACTGTTCGTCCAAACGCTCCGCCAACCACTTTTGACGTTTTTCCGTAGATTCCTGATTTTCTGGATAGAAGACACGACGAACAGCCCCTAGCTTTTGCGATGGAATCAATAAAAAAAGAAGCGTCGCGATACCAATTGTGACAAAATGTGAGCTATCTAACGGTAACGTCAAATCATAGAGAAGGAAAAAGAGTGATACAGACACTCCCCCTATAGCAATCCCGATTTTGCCAAAGCGACTGAGCGCACCTGCGACAAAGCCTGTCATCCCATACACAGCCATCATACCGGTAAATGATAACTCCGCTATTCCAATAATCGCAGCGATAATCATCGCAATCGTTGTTGCAAATGGTAGCCCCCCGATTAAAGCGGAAAGCAAGATCGTGAGATGAATGAGTGTTCCAGCCACAGATACATGCCCAAGCATAAGCCCACTCATCCCCGTTGTCGCCATCGCCCCAACTAAACAAGCAGCAGCGAGCCGTTCTGGCGTCCACTTGCCAAAAAAGATTCGATCCGCGGGTGGAAACGCGATAAACAGAAAAAAGGTCATGATTAATGCCAGTACTGCTTCAAAGCCAATAGATAATTGGATATTAACAGGCGGTTGCCCTACATACATAACAAACTGCCATGATACTTGTACAATGATGATACAGCCAGCTACCGTTAACGGTATTGATTTTCGGAAGAACGGGTATCTGACGACTGCATTGAATAGAGCAAGCAATAATAGCTGAATAACTGCCTGTCCCACACCTAAAAATGCACTTCCTGCCATACCACCAATAAAAACCCACACGAGATATTTTTTAAAGCGCGCTCGTGCTAGCGCCCAGACAGGCAGGAAAAAGGGCACAGCTGCATCAAATAACACAGCTTGCGACAAGAAAAAGGAGCCAAACAAAAATAAGGTTGCAACGAGTATGTCTATTTTGTGCTTTCCAAGCATTCCTATATACATACGAATTGGCTGACCTACCGGACGTGTCATACTGTCTATCAATTTCATTTCCCATTCCCCCTATGTCTACTATGCTCCCAGTATACATATGGAAACGGCAGGAAATTGTCTGTTCGTGACGACTAGAAAATAAAATGTTTCGACTTGTTACGAACTATTTTTCTTTTTTCCTACGATGGCTTGACACTATGATAGTTCGGATGTAATATGAATATTGTTGTTCTTGAAGAAGATACAATCACACAATCACGGCGGCGTAGCTCAGCTGGCTAGAGCGTACGGTTCATACCCGTAAGGTCGGGGGTTCGATCCCCTCTGCCGCCATACTGAAGAAGGCATAATGCTTGTTGGAGCTAGACGTTGGCTTCATATCTAAAAAAGCGACAGACATCGGGATATTCCCATTGTCTGTCGCTTTTATATATGATGTACATTTTTTATTGAATTGAAACAGCTAGCAAGTTACCCTCTTCTTGCGCCGCGGCCACCGCGTTTCGATTCTGTCGCTCTCTTCAAAGTCGAGAGGCGTTCTTCACTATCTTTCATGAACTTAGCCATCTTCGTTTCAAAATTTTCTGGGCGTTCAACCGGGCTAGGACGACCACCTTGACGAGGACGTTGAGGGCGCTGCGGACGTTCTGGACGTTGCTCAGACTCAGGCTTCGCTTTACGAATCGACAACCCAATCTTGCCATCTGTTCCGACATTCATCACTTTCACTTCAACCATGTCGCCTACTTTTAAATGTTCGTTAATGTCTTTGACATAGTTGTCTGCCACTTCACTAATATGGACAAGACCTGTCGAACCGCTCGGTAGCTCAACAAACGCTCCGAAGTTTGTGATTCCTGTTATTTTACCCTGTAACTTGCTGCCTACTTCAATTGACATAAAAAAAATGCTCCTCCTTAGAATTTAAGCGGGCTCCTTTTTAGAAGCCTTGCAACCGTATTAATGATCCTATCAATTACGCCTCGGTGTAATTGCGTCGGGATTTTTAATTGTGCTCGCACAATTAAAAATCCCTGACATCTGCCGGAGGCTTAATTTGAGTTAGCGGGGGTTCCGCTAATTCAAGTTAAAATACAGAATCCCTACTCTCTATTATAGCCAACAAAAAAAGAGTGTCAATAAGACTACTCTTTTCCGTCGTCTTTTTTATCGTTTTTCTTCTTATTTTCTGGCACGGAGAAAATAATCTCGTTATTTTCAGACAAAAAATATTCTTTCCGCGCAAGCTTCGCAATATAATTATCGTCATCCAATTTAACAAGCTGTCTATTCAACATTTCTTGTTCTTCTTGTACGACTTCAAGCTGCGCAAGCACATCCTTCCGCTGCTGCTCCTTTACCGCCAAAACCTGCTTTTGTTTGATTTGCATTTGTATTAAACCGCCAAAGGTAACAGCTACGATAATGGCAAACACCGTCAACCTGCGATATAACCTTACTTTCCTTGCATTTTTTCGATTTTCTTTCTGTTGCAGGGAACGGACATATTCAGTTTGAATCGTTGCAACCGTTGCCGGCGATTTTCTCTGCTGCTTTTGTTCCAAGTCCCGCACGTCCTCTCATCACATCACCATCGTTAGTCTATCGATTATATATCATTTCTTCCTCTTATTAAAGAGGTTTCTCGAAATGATGCGGAATAGCTTCACGAATGGGGTGAAAAGAAACACGACAATCTTAATTATCATACGAAAGACTTGCTGGATAATCGACATAACCAACCGAATAATGAACCATAACGGTTTGATGAAAATCATCAAGATGATTCTCCCGAGCAAACGGCATGGCTTATAAAATAAACTAGCATACAATAGCAGTCCACTAATCTGCGCAAACGGGTCATACATTCGCCATGCCCCGTCCCGAACAAGAAAAAGGACATAAAATGTCCCGCATCCGACAACAAACCAGCCAATGACCTCAAACCATACCGCACGCCTTCTAATGAATGACTTCTTTCCGGCATGCGCAGTTCCAGTCCCAATCATATCCATGAATGCCCCGGCAACAATACCTGTCCCAATCATTGCAAGTAGACTAAGAAACTGAACGGATAGACTCATCCAAACAATTTATGGAGGAAGTTCCGCGAACCTGCTTCTTCTTCGTCATATTGGATGGTGGCAACCGTGCCTTCCAATGTGAGAAGTCCTTTATCGACATCGAGATGGACGATGCGCAGTTCCTCTCCGCGTATTTGCAGCAATCCTTGCGATGTCCGAATCAAAAATTCTTCTTGATCGAAGCGATCGATTGATTTTACTGATGTGAGATCCATCCTCTTTCTGTTGCGCATTGTCACAACATGATCACCTGATGGGATTGTGTACGTAGGACTGTCCGTCTGGAATTGCATATGATGCTTCCCCCTTCGCTTGTATGTTCACAGTCATCTTATGCTAAGGACTAAAAAAACATGACAGGAGAATTTCTCTGTCATGTTGGTTAAGTTCATATCGATTGATGAACTTTTTACTTGTTTAATATACCCGAGAGAAGAGATTGGAAAATAAAGAATAGAGGGCTTTCTATAAAGAGTGTAAGTCCCCGAAGATGTAATTTCGGGGACTCTGGCACTTTGTACGATGTATTCCTTCTTTACTTTTTTAAAATCACAAATGGAAACACTAGTAGATAGGGAAGGCTTCAGCAACCAAAATTGCAGCTTTACAAATGCTACCAGCCCCTCTCTCAAAACCGAAAATCAACATCGTAACAATAAATGTGCTACATCCATGTCATCCTGGATAATATCAAGGTATCTTACCATGACGCTTTCAGGGCTATGATTGAACATCTTCAACTAAAAAAAATCCAATTAATAGGGGTAGTTTTGTTTTAGCAGAAGGAAGAGACCATTCGTTCCCACAATGGTTTAATTTTAACTGGGTCTGCAACGCAAGATAAAACCCATTCAGTTTCATTGGATAACAGTTCACATATAAGCTGAGCTGCATGTTTATGTTTTTGGGGTGTCATATTCTTAAAGACCTGATTAATGACACGGACGACGCCTTCTGGAAGTGATGTCTCAATTGTTTTCATTCCCAATTGTGCCCTGTCCGGATTGTACCTGTGAAGTAACACTCTTGATAAATGCGTCATGACATGGTGGAGCATACTTACTAACCAAATATCATTGCCCCGAGCAGACGATTTCTTATATTGAAAAAGGAACCATGCAACATCGTCGACAGCATCCTGAAACTCATTATCGGATAATTTCAGATTCTGGTTTTGTTTGAATTTCTCTAATTTATTGTTTGGATCGAAGAGGACTTTCATGAAATCCTTTTCGATATATGTGTGTTCTGTGACCGTAAACAGGTCTATATGCACACTTGCTTTGCTAATTGCCAAAACGCTTCGAGTTCGTCCAGTGTCTAGTCGGCCAATCGTGATCCACACACAATCGGAAACTATGTAAATTTATCACGCGTGTTGATTAACCAAAATTATACAGTGTTCAATTGATTTATCCTCCATTGAAAATCTATGGTTTCATTCAAACTAATACGCCACTCAATTGGCAGCTCATCACAAAGAAACATGCGTGTAAAACCTGCAAATGATAAGGGTTTTATGTGCTTTACCTTACTTCCTTGTACATGAATAAATTTCAGTAAAACATAGGCAATCATAGCCGCAAACAATGACTTCGAAAATACGTTTCATAATCGCGTAATCTAACGTTTTCATATGCTTTGACAGTGATGAATGATCCACAGAAATAAGTCCTATACTTGGACCCACATCGGCTGCGTGACGGAGGCTCTTCCATTCATTTGTTGCAGCACTAATCAAATATGAAATGACTGTAGAAACCGTGCATTTTCGGGCTGTATCTGTATAGTTAAACTCCGTTAAAATAGCCTGTAGCTCTGCTTCTGAAAGAAATTTTTGAATCAGTGTGTGGGACGTGGTATTCTTGTTCATGAGAGATTCCTCGTTTCGTCAATGTTGGTGTGGTAACTTACATTGTACAAGAGGGTCTCTCTTTTTTGTAGTTATTTATTGGTAGAAACTAGATAATCAACACGCGTGTTAGAATGTAGGATTTCATTCACTGTCTCTACAATTTCCATTGCTAACTATGTGCATCTTTATCTGAACCTTTTATTGATGTTTGAATGATAATGGTTTTTTGATACTCAGTATTTATATTTCCGAATACGTGCTTATATCTATGTCAACAACGGATTTAATTACATTTTTTGCAATGGACTCAACATCCTTTTTTACTGAATTAAAATATTCTTTATTCTCTTTAACTTTTACCTTCAATTCTATCTCCAAGTTCGAACTTACTGTAAACTCCAAATCCCTATATTTCTCATATTTTTTTCAGTTACCGTATTCAATGCAGAAAATTGTAATTCTTGTTCTTTAGTAGATAAAGGTTCTGGTTCATCCTTATTCGCAACGGGAGTATCAACTTCTGAATGCTTATTTAACATGCTAAATGATGCTATTCCCACTATAAGTATTCCATTAATAATCAATATCCTTTTTAACATATAATCCCTCCTGTTAAGAAGGTAAGGGTGTGCCTCTGCATCTTATTAATTTAGTTTCGTATATTTTAAACTTAAAAAGCTAACAATGGAATTAATATGGAATTTTACCGTTCTTCCAAAAATGCTTTTTTACATTTAGAGGTGAGGGATGTACATGTTTTGGAAAAAACAATCAAATGAAAATAAGCCTGTTTCTCAATCAAACGCAGAATCAGAATTATCAATAGAGGCTCTAAAAAAAGCCCTCGTTCAAATGGATGATGCGGAATTTGTGGAAATCAACATTTCTGAAAATCAAAATGTTGAACTTATCTACGTAAGAACCCTGATTGACCAAGAAAAATTAAATGAAAGCATTGTAAAACCTTTATCTAACTGTTCCGAACAATCCATTCAGGAATGCCATGTTCACTCAACAATAAACTCCATTTCCACTTTTAAAGAGGCAAAAAAGCAGCTGTTTAAAGGATCAGTCTTGTTATTTGACTCTTCGTCAAACCTTTGGTTCGCTATCCCTTTAAAAAATCCACTTGGACGTGCAATTGAACCATCCGATACTGAAACCATCCTTTTAGGAGCAAAAGACAGCTTCAGTGAACAGCTAGAACAAAATATTACGCTCATTCGTAGACGTCTTCCAACACATGATCTGAAAACAGAGAAGTTCACCGTTGGTTCTTTAAGTGAGACAAATGTGGTCTTATTGTACATAGAAGGGCTGACCAATCCAGAATTTGTTTCAACCGCCAAAAAGAAGATTTTGGAAATTAATTATGATCTCTTCTTTGATTCTTCTCAAGTAGCGGAATTCATGGAGGGACATCAAGACAGTATTTTTCCTCAGTTTCAGCAAACTGACCGACCTGATGTTGTTGCTTATTCTCTGGGATTAGGAAAAATTACGATTCTGGTAGACAATACACCTTTTGCTCTCGTTGCCCCAATTACTATTTTTCATTTGTTCCAATCACCAGAGGATTATATTAATCGATGGGTAGTTGCCAGTTTTTTGCGCATCATCCGATATGTAAGTTTTATTCTGTCTATCACATTGGTCCCATTCTACGTGGCTTTAACAACTCATCACTATCAAATGATTCCTTTACAAACACTTTTCATCTTGGTGGAGTCAAGGAGCAAGCTTCCGTTTACTCCTTTTTGGGAAGCATTTATCATGTTGATTTTTATTGAAATTATAAAAGAAGCAAGTTTAAGGATGCCAACAAAGACTGGTCAAACGCTTGGGGTTATTGGGGGCATTGTAATTGGTCAAGCAGCAGTTGAGGCTGGTTTGGCAAGTAAGGTGTTAATTGTCATGGTAGGGATTTCAACTATCGGATCCTTTCTTTTTCCTAATTACCTTGTGACAAAGGCGAATTCATTGATTCAATTCATTTTTCTTGTATTTTCTTCGTTTCTTGGGATAGTAGGGATTGTTCTGGCAATGATTATCGTTTTAGCCCACCTTAATGGCTTGTCTTCACTCAAGCAGCCATATTTATCCCCTGTTGCCCCTTTCTACGGAAAAGATTGGCTTGACCTATTCATTCGAGGGCCTTTAGTCAAAATGAAGGAGCGTCCAGAACATCTTAAACCGCTGAAGATGAAGAGATATCAAACTAGGAGATGAACTGATGGAAGCCCTTCAATTATTTAATAAGAATGAAACCTATAATGGGTTCTATGTCATGTTGATGGTAAATCGCCTCCAAATGCTTTACTTCTTTTTGATTATGCCAAGGTTTTTGATCCATTCATATATGATTTGGGTGATTATAGCGGTCGGCATATTGTCTCAACTAAACCTTCTTCTTTTATCCAAATGGTTTTTAACCCGGATTTCTAGCGAAGGATACAACGGATTTGTCCAATTATTCGGAAAAAAACTTGTACGTCTCCTCTCCTTCATCGGGTTGTTCTTTATCCTGCTTAAACTTTTCGTGATTATGTTAGGATTCTCGGAAATGGTTCAAATATTTCTGTTTCCAGCTACAGATTCAAATTGGCTTATCTTTTTTATTCTGTTGTCTTGTTTGTATGTAGCATGGAAGGGCGTTGAAAAAACTATACGTTTTGTCGTGATTTCATTTTTGTGTACATTTTGGATGTTCTTATTCTTTGCTTTTTTCTTCTTTCCTCCAATAGCTCAACTCAGTGATTTGTATCCGATTATTCCAATGGAATTAAGTGTGAATTCCTGGAAAGGAATATTTTTAATTTTATCTTCATTTTCAGGGCCTGAATTTCTGGTATTTTTGGGACCGTGGTTTAAAACAAATAATAAGACATTTCGCTATTTGTCTTATGGCAATGCTCTAACCGTTATAGAGTATGTATCCTTATATATGGCGTCCTTATTCTATTTCGGTTCCAATTATTTAAGCAAAAGTCAATTTCCAATTGTCACTATGGCCCGTTATTTTCAAAATCCAGTAATTGAACGTATTGATATAGTCATGCTTTCTTTGGAATTATTTAACATCGTCTTTGCGGTTTCAATTTTTCTACTGTTGTTTTATGGAGCATCTAAAATAGCTAATGGGAAAATGGAGAGACCACCCAGTCGAGTAGGCTTTTTATTCAGTGTATTCATTATTTTAATTGGAATGATTCTTGTGAATGAATGGATTTGGAAGTCAGATGAAAAGCAGGTTATTTTACTTAATCTTCAAATTTTAGCAGGAAGCTTAAGTTACTTAGTGGTTCCAATTACTATTATCGTAGTGATGAAGATAAAGGGGGTTAATAAACATGAGACTACGAAAGAAGATGGCTAAAAAATTGTCAATCATATTTATGGCATTATGGTTAACTGGATGTGCCCCTTTTACTGAAAATAATATTATTGAAGAGCTTACTCCAGTCACATTTTTATCACTTAGTAAAGGGGATGAAGGTAAAATAAAAATCAGTACGATTTTGCCTCCTCTAAGCAAAGAAAAAAAGAGTGTAATGACGCAAGAAGTAAGCTTAATAAAGGAGGGATTAAGGAGTTTTAATTTAAACTTCTACCAGGAAATGAAATCTGGGCAAATGCGAATGCTGATAATTAATGAAGACCTCGGAAGAAACGAGGGGATTATGTCCATTATTAATGTGTTATTGACTGATCCGGATATTTCTTTGAGAATCTATTTAGTTATCGTAAAAGGAAATTTTGAAGAATACTTGGAAAATCAATTGGACAAACAAGAAAATCTTGATTACTCTTTTTACCGAATGCTGAAGCACTATGAGGAAAAAAATCAGGGAGAATTAAGTGTCGTTAATCTACATGAATTTAAAAATTTGTTATATACTCCTTATTCAGATCCTTTCTTACCTGTATTCAAAATAGAAAATGACGCTATCAGCTATGAAGGTACAGCCCTGTTTCAAAATGATAAACTAGTTGAAATAATAACAACTTTTGATGATCGTATCTTCCAGCTGTTACACAACGATCACTACTTAGCAGTTTTACCGATCCCAGAATTAGAAGTTGTTCTAGGTCATGTTAGGTCTAAAACGAAAGTGGATATCAATAAAAGCTTGTCTACAATGACCTATACAGTGAATATAGACTCAAGAATTGAAGAATACCGGGGAGAAAAGCAATTATTTGACCCGAAGGATTTAGAAGATTTAAAAAAAGATATCCAATCCAATCTTGAAAAACAAACACAAGAACTAGTAAAAAAGATGCAAGAATTGAATGTGGATCCATTACAGCTAGGCATTCATACATTAAAACCATTCTCAAAACCAATGGATGAAAAAAAATGGATTGAACTTTTCGAGAAGATGGACATTAAGATTGATTATCAGTTTAATATTGAGCCTTTGACGGATTCAAACGCATAAAGTTAATTACAATAAAAGAAAAAAACGCACTCACTTGAGAAAATGTACCCTATGAGATAGACACTTAAAAAAAGTCTCTCTTATGGGGTACTTTTATTTATAATGGGAATAACAACGATTATATGTTGACATAAAGAATTCCACCAACAACGCTTGTCGCTTGGGGATGCCTCCCGCAATAAGCCAGACAGAAGATCACTGTCAGTCTTATTGCTTCGGCTACCCCAGTAAGGCGCCTTCGCTGGAGTTTACAAGAAAAACATAAATCCAACATATATAGATAGAGCGGAGCAGAACTTATATCAAAGAAATTATTTAATGATTAAGAACAAAAAATGCTGAGGAGAAATTCCTATGTAAAGGCTGTTAGTGAAAGGGGAATTACATATATAGATGAATTTAAAGCTATGGCTATTAAAGAATTTGAAGAAGGAAAAAGTTCACGGAGAATCTTTGAAGATGCGGGGTTCGATATTGATATCGTGGGGATTCAACGAGCAAAATCAGCTTTGAAACGCTGGCGTGCAGCCTATAAAGAAAATGGTCTATCTGGGCTAGAAGATACACGTAAATATCATTCAGGACGTCCTTTGAAGCGTGAATTAAGTTTAGATGAAAAGTATGCCAGATTAGAAGCGCAAAATGCCCTTCTGCGTGCGGAAAATGAACTACTAAGAAAGATAGAACTAGCAGAAAGGATGTTGGGGAAGAAAAAGTAAAACTAACAGAGGAACGACAATTCCAATTGATACACACCGTCATCGAAAAGCATGATTTAAAACGAATGGTACGCTACCTTTGTCAATTAGTAGGGGTATCCCGTTCGGGATATTATCGATATTTTTCAGATGAGGAAGTGGAAAAACGACAAACAAATCATCAAGCTGATGAAGCAGTCAAAGCCATCATTTTAAAGGCCATTCATTTTCGACGTCGTCCCAAGGGGGCTCGCCAGATAAAAATGACATTAGAACGCCAGTATCAAATTACATATAATTTAAAACGAATTCATCGTATTATGAAAAAATTTGATATCGTATGTCCGATTCGAAAAGCGAATCCTTATCGTAGGATGGCAAAAGCAACAAAGGAACATCGTACACTACCAAACCTTTTAAATCGCAAGTTTAAGCAAGGGATTGCCGGAAAAGTATTATTGACGGACATTACCTATTTAAGTTATGGGAAAGGAAAACGTGCCTATCTATCCACCATCAAAGATGCGGAAACCAATGAAATTCTAGCCTATGAAACATCCGATAAAATAACGCTAGATATCGCCCTAAATACAATAAAGAAATTAAAGAAGAATGGTAGAAAGCTAGCTGCTGGTGCATTCATCCATCCACTCAGATCAAGGTGTTCATTATACTAGCCCCCACTTCCAAAAGCTTGTGAAGAAAATGGGTTTAGGCCAGTCAATGTCACGTCGTGGGAACTGTTGGGATAACGCTCCCCAAGAATCATTCTTTGGTCATTTTAAAGATGAAATAGATATGAAATCATGTGAAGCTTTGGAAGATGTAAAACGAGAGATAAAGAGTTATATGACCTACTACAATCATTATCGAGGTCAGTGGAATTTAAAGAAGATGACGACTGTAGAATACAGACACCATCTTCTTCAAGTTTCCTAAATATGTTGAATGTATGATTCTTACTCACTTCAGCTGATTGAAGTGGAGAGCGGCGACTCCAGCGGGAACAGCGCGAGCCGAAGACCCCGCAGGAACGCAGTGACGAGGAGGCTGAGGCCGTGCCCGCGGAAAGCGTACGCTCGGAACGGAAATCAGCAGCTGGTTAGATTCTTTAGTTCAGCTTATACAAGGACTTTTTTTAAAATGTCCTTTACAAAGGGTACATTTTAATAATCATGACCGTCTTTTTTATTTATCAAATTCAGGTCTTTTAATTCCGATAATGGTTCTGTAATTTCTAAATTACATACTTTACAAATTAGTTTCAACTTGTCGTTTCCTCCTTTTATATGCATATGGTTCCAGTCAATGCTACAAATCTGTTTTTCTTCAAGTAAAGCACACCCTTAATTTAAGTAGATTGTTGCTAACAAACATTAATATCCAAAAGTTTCGCCTTCGTTTAATTTCAAAACATGATTGTTAATCGAAACTTTATTATTGCTTTTCCATTCAACATTTATGTTTTCAGTTCTTTTTTCATAATAAATTCTCTTTTTAAACCAAAGTGGTCCATTCAATTCTCCTCTTATCACAAATGTTCCCGCTGCTCCTGCGTCCCAACGATGGAAATCTATGATTAAGCTATTGTCTGGAGAACTCACCCTCTTTATATGTTCATTTGCTCCAAATGATGAAAAAAAGAATGTAAACGATAGCGCTAAAAAAAGTGCGATAGATAACATCGACGACAAGGTTATCGTTAACCAACTTCTTGTTTTTATCCGCCAGTTTCTCTTATCTTTAAGACCTTTAATTCCTAAAATAAAGGCTAGTACACTAATTATAAAGAGAATGTAATTTGGCGGTGAAATTAACCAAGTGTTGTTAATGTTGGAATATAATGAATAGAATGCCACTCTTAAACAAATAAGTATTAAATAAAGAGACCAAAAGTTATATCGTTTTTCCAAAGAACTCATACTATCCCGCCTCTCTAATAAATAAACGTTCATTGCCTTAGAGAATTTGCGCAACATTCCTATTAAACTTAACTGCCGCATTAGTTCGACAATTCATTCGACGCTGAACGGATTTATATGTTGCATGCACCTCTAGTAGACATAACACCGGGAGTCAGAAGCTACGTACCCCCACAGTCACGCGGAAAACACCTTTTGTAATCCCTGTTGCTTCTGTGCACCATTTTAAACAATCACTTCACTACGCTGTTTTCCATTTCCTCACACACCTCGAAAATGAACAAACACCAAAATATTACCGAAAAAAATGTGTGGGGACGCTATAAAATCGCATCCCCACACATCAAGATATCTTCGTAATCATATAGAATCCGTTCAATCCAAAACAGCTATTCACGTAGCACTCATTTTATAATCTCAATCCTCATCATCCACAAATTCTAATTCCACTTTTTCCAGCTTCTCTTCTTTCAAAATCGTATACATCGAAGCTGCGTCTTCTTTTTTCGTTGACTCTTTCAATAAATTGATTTTCACCGTGACAATCTTTTGACCGAAACGGATGGCCAATTCATCGCTTTCTTTGACGACAGAAGAGGCTTTTGCCACTTTGCCGTTGATTGTAATCCGACCTTGGTCGGCTACTTGTTTTGCCAATGTCCGTCGTTTAATTAGACGGGATACTTTTAAGAATTTATCGAGTCTCATTGTTGTTCCCTACCTTTCGCTAATTGCCAGAACGCTTCTAGTTCATCGAGTGTGTAGTCGGCAAACTCGCCCCGACCTTCTTTGACACTTGTTTCGACGAATGAAAACCGTGAACGGAACTTGTGGTTGGCGTGGACCATCGCTTCTTCCGGTGATAGCTTGAGAAACCGGGAGATATTAACGATGGTGAACAGCACGTCACCGAGTTCGTCTGTTTGGCTTTCTTTTGTACCATTCTTCACTTCTGCATGGAATTCCTGCCATTCCTCTGCAAACTTATCCAAAGCACCATCAATCGTCGGCCAATCAAATCCCACCTTCGCCGCCTCTTTTTGATAATTAAAGGACGTTAACAGAGCAGATGAATACCGATCTTGCCCATCCAACAGCGATTCCACCTGTGGCTTCTCGCTTTTTTTAATGTCCTGCCAATTTGACAACACCTCTTCGGAGTTCTCTACGCTTTTATCCCCGAAAACATGCGGATGACGGCGAATCATTTTCGCACCAACAGACTCAAGTATGTCTTCCATTGCAAAATAACCATCGTCCTCGCCAATTTGAGCATGTAAAAATACTTGTAGCAAGACGTCACCGAGCTCTTCAATGACTGCATCATCATCCTGTTGCTCAATGGCTTCCAGCAGTTCATGCGCTTCCTCGATTAAATATCTTTTCAACGAAGCATGTGTCTGTTCACGATCCCATGGACAGCCATCAGGTGCGCATAATGCAGCGATGATTTCACGGAATGTTGACCAATCCTTCAATCGACCTTCCCGTTCGAGCACTGGCGGAACGTACACTGTCGTCAAGTTATCGATGGTCGTTACATGATCCAGCTCGAATAACGGAACTGTACTTAGCTTTTCACCTGTAGAGCCTGCCGCTGTTACAATCGTCACAGGATGATCGTATGCATATTTCTCCATCAATGATAACTTCACTTCCGATGCCACAAATGCATCATACACTTGTCCAATGAGGACATGCTGCGTCATTTGCACATCATCGCGTTTCATATCTGTGCCGTCGAGCAATTGAAAACCCTCGATTGGATCAATGCGTAGCGCCGCAAAAATCGGGTCTAGAAAACTATTTCCCCCGGCAATATTCAGTTCGACAATGCCCGCTTGCTCTTTTTCTACTAATAATTGCACCGTTCGTTCTGCCACTAGCGGATGCCCTGGCACGACATATGTGACTGGTTGTTCGGCACACATAACCAATAGTTCCGCGACGATTTCTTCGTAAACCGACTCGAATGCATCATGTTTTTCATAAATCGCATCGAAGCTTGTCAACTCCACGCCCTCAGCTCTTAATTCAACAATTGCTGGGTGTTGGTCTGTCCGCGCAACGATAGTTGTTGCCGCTTTTAGTTGTCGATAGGTCCCGAGGGCGAGTTGGTCTAAATCCCCAGCACCGAGACCGATAATTGTTATTGAATGCATATTAGTCACCTTTTCTTTGATTCAGTCGTAATTGTAATGTAGCTAAACGTTTGCCGAACGGCAAGAGATACCATTCCTTCTCTGCCATTATACGCGATTTCATAATAACGAGCAGGAAAACGGACGCTCCTAGTGTAACTGCCGTCAATGCAATAACCGTCGCCCCCATCCGGCTTGATAATCCGTCAAATAAAAAGCCGTCCGCTACGACCATCCACGGTAGCACTACTGCAACCATCAGCGCGGTTGCAGCCATGACCCAACCGTAAAACCTGCGAGGCGCAAGCTGGATGGGATGGACCTTTTTAAAATACAGTATGAGTCCTAGCGTAATGACTGCGAAACCGATATTACCCGCAATCGACGCCCCCTTGACGTCCCATAGAGGAACAAGCAATTGATTGGCAATCATTTTTACAACAAGTCCAGCCATCAGCAACAACGTCGGGATTTTCACTTTTCCTGCTCCTTGCAAAATAGCGGTAAGCGGTAAAATCAATGACAGCCAAAAAATTTGCAGCGAAAAAATAATAAGGGCAACAGATCCAGCGCGTGTTTCAAATAGCATTTCATTGACATAGGGCAACACAAGCGCCAGTCCTGCGGCTGCTGCCCAGCCAAACAAAAATGCCGTCCGAAACGTTAGGCGGATGAAAGGCAAAGCCCCCTGCCCTGCCCTTTTCGTTGAGTGATGTGCAATGAGCGGCACAATTGCCAAAGCCAGCGTTGAAGCAATGAGAATCCCCATTTGCACAAGTGGCTGCCCGCGGTCATAGACACCTTTCATCTCCATTGCTGCATCCTGCGCAAAACCATTTGTCAGCAAAATATTGTAAACAGTAAATGAATCGACGAGCTGAAACAATAGAAGGATGAGTGAACTGGCGCTGACACTCAAACTGACCACCGTCAATTCTTTAACGACGCCCCATGTATCCACCTTTTCCAAAGGTCCTTTAAATGTATTTCGAAAATAGAGTGCCAAAATAACAACGCCCGCAGTTTCTCCAACAACCGCACCCCACATCGCCACCTCGCCAGCTACGTATAGCGAAGCGCCCGTACGTACGGCAATCCATGTCCCAACCAAAATGACTACGACACGAAATGCTTGCTCACCAACTCCCGACACTGCAACAGGCACCATCCGACCTTCTGATTGAAACGACCCCTTCAACACCGCAAGCGCCGGCATAACTAACACAATATAAGCACCCGCACGCAATAAGGTCACAAGCTCTGGATCTCCCATAGCCCGTGCAAAAAACGGGGAAAAGACCGTCAACACCACAAAAAATGTTAGTGACAACACGAGTAAATAGCTAAACGCCACTCGCATCATAGCCTTCGCCTCACCACGACTCGCACTGCCTGCCAACAATTTCGACACCGCAACCGCAAAACCATACGACGTCCAAACAATAAAAATTCCGATAAACGGATACACCTGTTGGTAAATGTAAAATCCTTTATCGCCCACTAGATTTTGAAACGGCACCCGATACACCGCACCAAGCAACTTCACAACTATCGCCGATATCGTCAAGATCGACGCACCTTTCATGAACGTTTTCATATTCCAATCCGTAGAAGACATGCCCGACCCACTTTCTTTTATGTAAGGAAGATTATTTTAGCGAAAATCACACTAAAGTCTTATAGAAGATTATTTTAGCGCAGTTCACGCTAAAAAACCTTAATGAAGCTAGTATATCATTAGCTGCTCGTACAGATAGACACTAGCCATGATTCAATATATGAAAGTTGGGTCCGTCGGAGTATTCCCAATTCAATGATAACCGAGCCGAGATATAGTAGTATAGAATTACAAGATAGTAGAGAGGAAGTCATGACTGATGGAAATGGTTTGTTTGAACTCGAAAATAACCGTGCCACGTGTCGCATTAGAAGCCGTTGAACGACAACGGTTATTTGATTTACTACATAATGATTCGAAAAAATTGACGATTGTGCGCGCTCCGGCAGGCTATGGCAAAACAACATTACTAAGTCATTGGTTCAGTCAATTCGATGACTCGGTCGCATGGCTATCAATCGATACCGCCGATAATGACCCCATGCGTTTTTGGCGATACATCATACATACCGTAGCTGATGTGACTCAGCGTGACGTGAGTGAAACATTATTACCCCTTTTCAATTTGCAACCACAGTTGCCATTGGAGTTACTCGTTGATACCTTTTTAAACGAATTGGATACCATTCCAGGAACGGTTCAAATTGTGATGGACGACTATCATTTAATTGACAACGATACGATTCATGAAATGATGACTCGATTCATCGATTACTTACCGAATAATGTACATATGTATATGACCAGTCGAGCAGAATTACCACTCCCCATCACAAAATGGCGAGTGAAGTCATGGCTTTCCGAAATTGGTAAAGAACAATTGCGCTTTACCTATGAAGATATCAAGCGTTTCTATGAAAAGAAAAACTTGGACTATAAAGACGCAGATGTCTTGCGATATGTATTGAATCAGACAGAAGGATGGGCAGCAGGGATTCAATTGATCGGGCTAACAATCGACATGTCCAAACAAAATAATAGGATAGTCGATCTGCCTCATACAACTCATCCGTTTATTACCGAATTTTTATTGAACGAAATTCTAGCGATACTCCCGCTAGATATACAGGATTTTCTAGTCCGTACTTCACTCTTAAACCTACTCGATCCTGCAATATGCAATACATTGACGAATCGATCAGATAGTGATGCTGTTTTGCTAGAGCTTGAAAAAAAGGGGCTATTCATCGTCCGCTTACATTCGAGCCAACTTGTTTTTCGCTATCATCATATGTTTATGGATGCCTTGCAAATTGAATTGCAAAATCGCTATTCAAAGGACAAAATTGCCCTACTCTATAAAGAAACAGCCACGCTGTTGTACGAAAAAAGGGACGTGCATACGGCAATTGAACTTGCACTTGCAAATGGTTTCTATGAAATAGCAGATACGTGGATAGCCGCTCATATTGTCGAACTATTTGAATCCGGTCAAACGTCGACGTTTCTGCGTTGGGTACAGACCTTATTGAACAATAAATATGTTGTTCAACCCGAAACACTGGTCATGTCTGCGCTTATGTTAACCATCGCCCATAAGCTGACAGAAGCCAGACAACTCTTATCCGATTTGGAACAAAGACAAACGGAAAACCAATGGATGAATAAAGTGGAATATGAGAATATTGCACGGAGCTATAAGGCTGTAAAGGCATATGCACTCATCGCAAGTGGTGAGGATATTGAACAAGCAACGGAAATTATTCGCGAAAAATTGCATGGTGGGTTTGTCGACGCAAAATGGGACGCACTCTCCCTACAATATAATCGATTCGAGCCAAAGATTTTACATACAAGCATTGGATCTCGTGGCAAGCTGTGGTCCGATGAAAAGTCTCTTCCTTTTTTTGAATTATTACGCCAAAGTGAATTTAACAAGCAAAATATGACCGGATTTAGTTACGGATTGCGCGCAGAGACTTTATATGAAAGGAACCGTGTGGATGAGGCCTGGACGGAGCTAAAAGCAGCACTCAAGTATGGTCATACTTTTCAAGATCCCGGTTTACTAATTCCGATGTATCTCCTGCAAGCACGAATGTATATGACCAAAAAGCAATTTACCAATGCCTATACGTTACTAGATCACGCACTAGACAGTGTGAAAGAATCGCATTGGATAAGACCGTTATTCGCGATGAAAGCTTATGGTTTTTTAATAGAAGGAGATATTGCACTGGCAGAAGCAGCACTCTACAACACGACGAATGTCAATAATAGAAAGGCAGAGTCAGGACAAGCATTTTGGTTATTGGTACACATTCGTATTTTATTAGCCAAAAAGCTAGGTAAGGATGCATTGCTAGTCATTATTCAAGTAAAAGAAAAAGCGCTGCAAGAACAACAAATTTCGATCCTGATTGAAGCAACTGTACTGGAGGCGAGCTGTCAACTCATTTTGTCTGATGATAATGCGGCGCTTGAGGCACTGCATGAAGCGTTAGAATATGGTGCTCCTTATTATTATGTAAGGACTTTTCTCGATGAAATAACAATCATTTCGTTGTTTAAAAAATATGTAAAAGTACGCAAAAATGGTGTCAATGCTAGCTGGAATTCGGTACCCCTTTCATACATTGAACAGCTGTTAGCCCATCATCAGGATGATTACATAGGGAGTACAGAGATAGATGTCCTCACACCACGCGAACAAGATGTCCTAAAATTGCTAGCAAGCGGCGCAGCGAATATCGAAATTGCTAGTCAGCTAGCTCTTTCAGAGGGCACTGTACGCATTTATTTGTCGAGAATCTACAGTAAGCTGGGCGTCAATTCACGAACGCAAGCCGTCCTTTTAGCGAAAGAATGGGAAGAGTAGACGATCGCGAGTCAAAGGTCTTTATGACCACTACTAAAGCATTGCTAACATTCCTCAATATAGCATAAAACCACATCTCCTTTTATGATTAAAAGGAGATGTGGTTTTTGTTTTCCTGCTAATAGACAAGACATTCCCTGATAACTTATACTTTCTGATTTCTTTAAAAAAGGAGGAATTATAATGAAGAAAAAGTCTATTCACTTCATTGCATGGTTACTATTACTTTCGGTAATCATCTTATCCCACGGACAATTGGCTACCGCGAATGACAGTGACTATAATTGGAAAGTCAACGATGATGGAACAACGGTAACAATTACAGGGTATAACGGTTCGGACACAATTGTGGTGATTCCGGATAAGCTAGACGATAAGCTAGTGACCGGGATTGGGTATGCTGCATTCACTAGCAACGAACTCAAAAGCGTTATACTGCCGAATAATTTGACGAGTATTGGCGATTGGGCATTCCAAAACAACTACCTCACGAGCATTGCACTACCGGATAGTTTGACGAGCATTGGGAGTGGGGCATTCCATATCAACTACCTCACGAACATTGCACTACCGGACAGTTTGACGAGCATTAGGGGAAGCGCGTTCTCTAACAACCACCTCACGAGCATTGCACTACCAGACAGTTTGACGAGCATTGGGGATCGGGCATTCCAAAACAACCAGCTCACTAGCGTTTCACTGCCGGACACTTTGACGAGCATCGGGAATCAGGTATTCTCTGGTAACAAACTCACAAGTTTAATCCTGCCGAATAAATTGACGAGCATTGGGAGTTCTGCATTCCAATACAATATCCTCACAAGCGTTACAGTTCTATCTGACTCAACAATCATTGGTAATGAAGCATTTCACAATCAGGGTAATTCCACTACCACTACTATTTATAGTCACAATTCATCAACAGCTGAAAATTATGCCCATAACAATAATCATTCATTTAAGGCTTTTACCTATAAAATTATGTATGACGGAAACAACAATACAGGAGGCGATGTGCCTGTAGATAGTAATGAGTATGGGAGACAGACAGCGGTTACAGCGCTAGACAATACTGGTCAACTCGTAAAAACCGGATACACGTTTGATGGTTGGAATACCTTAGCCGATGGAACGGGAGATGATCATGCTGTAAATTCCACATTTCAAATGGGAGAAGCAGATGTCACGTTGTACGCGAAATGGACAGTCAACAGCCCTATCGTCACAGACACCGAAGCTCCAATATGGTCAGCTGACAGCGACCTGAGCATCACGGGTATCACCACAACAAGCGCTCAAATCACCTGGCCTCTGGCAACCGATAACACCGCCATCGCCAGTTATCGTATCTATGTAAACGGCGTTGAAAAGGTAGTGCTAGGCAATCATGAAAAATCCTACGTTGTGACAGGCTTAAACGATCGAACAACATACAATTTCACGGTTCAGGCCTATGATGTAGCTGGAAATGCCAGTATATCTTTAGGTAAAACGGCAACGACATTATCACCAGTCAATCAAGGCGGGGGCGGAAGTGATAACTCTAGTAGCGAACCTAGCTATGTTCCATCCAGCAACAACGATCTCCAAGAATTAAAAGTACTGCTAAACGAGCAGCTATTAACATTAACACCAGACGGTTCAGCCTTTACCCTAGAAACAAAAGCACCCGAAATAGAGCTATTCCCGACGAAGGCACATTCAGCTGCCAAGGTAACGCTCAACGGAAATACCTTAGTCGAAGGACAAAAAACACCGCTTCATGAAGGCATAAACATTTTTGATTTAACTATCGAAGCTGAAAATGGTACAAAAAAAACTTATACAATCATAATCGAGCACACACTAACAGAACCTGTATCACCCATCGAATTCAACGACATGGCAGGCCACTGGGCAGATGATTACATCCAACAAGCTGCTGTGCTCGGCATCCTAAAAGGTTACCGAGACGGCACATTCAAACCGAATCAACCATTAACACGCGTACAAGCCGTCTCCATCATCGTACGTGCACTCCATTTACAAAACGATGAAGCAGCACCATTCAAGGATATCGGCAACTACGCTAACGAAACACAGGCAGAAATCGCAGCTGCTTACCAATTTGGCATCATCAAGGGAAACAACGGCGATTTCAACCCGTCCAACCAAATCACACGCGCACAAATCGCCTTAATGATCCAACGCGCGTATGAATACAAAACCGGAACAAAATACGATGCAGACAAAGCTCCCTACTCTGACTTCGGAAACTATAACGCAGAAACAATTAACGCCATTTCGATGCTTCATGAACTGGGCATCGCAACAGGATCTGAAGGCAAATTCAATCCAGACAATCAAACAACTCGCGCACAAGCCGCAAAAATGTTTGTAAACTTACTCAACAGCTTAGAATAAAGTATTAAACAAAACGCAACCCGGAACTCCATTACAGAAATTCTGGGTTACGTTTTATTTATGAATTATGCGAGCAACACATCAAAAGGAACATAAACGAATTGCGTTGATGATTGAAAGTTCCTACGCACTTAAAACAGGTGTGAAGTACAAAGTAGTCAAAAAAGCGCCGTACTCCACATCGGAAACTACAATGCAGAAACAGGCAATGTCATCTCCATGCTATACGAACAAGGCATCACAATTGGAGAAGCTAGAAAATTCATGCCAAACAATCCAAATCGGTTTCATGGAAAAACGACAAGAAACTAAATAAGCCAAATAAAAATGGTCTGGCATTCTTTCACGAGAATGCCAGACCATTTTTATTTGGTTTAACTCTGTAATTATTTCGGACTGAAAGTGAACCTTCAGCTACAGCAGTCTCCCTACTTTCATTAAAGCAGGAAATAAGCTCCGTTTTATTCGATGAAATGTATCTTTCCAACTGGCAATAAAATTTTAATCTACTAAATAATTTTGCATCAATCTTACTGTGTAGGTATTATAAAGGTTATAGGCAACTGTCTGAACTATACATATATTGCATAAATGGATGATAAAACGACAAAGTGAAGGAGGAGAAGAAACTTGCAAACGCTTTGGCTACATTCAAAAACAACTGCACCAAGCCCTTCATTGATGGTAATTGAAAGAGCGAGGTTAAAACAACCTAGACATTCATCTAAAATTACGATTGTACGGGCACCCGCAGGTTACGGTAAAACGACGCTACTGAGTCAATGGTTTAGCCAACTTGAAGAACCCGTCGCATGGCTGTCAATAGACACCATAGATAATGATCCAATCCGCTTTTGGAAATATCTCATACATACTTTATCGAATGCACTTGCTAATGGGATGGACTCGAGACTGCTTTCTCTATTCAATGAGCAATCACCCTTCGAACTGTTAATAGACTCCTTTTTAAATGAAATCGGGTCAATTCAAAGCACGATACATATCGTCATGGATGATTATCACTTAATCGAAAATCCAGAAATTCATGAGACGTTGACCCGATTTATCGACTATTTACCCAGTAATGCACGGGTCTATATGACAAGTCGGACCGAGTTACCCCTTCCGATTGTTAAGTGGCGAGTCAAATCATGGTTGACGGAAATCGGTGTAGAGCAGTTACGCTTCACTTATGATGAGTTGGAAGATTTCTATACAAAGCAAGGATTTAGCTATGAATCGCTTCAACATGTATTGAACAAGACGGAAGGCTGGGCGGCAGGTATTCAATTGGCAGGGCTTTCGGGGAACACATCTAGAATGAGTGAATGGGAAGTCGATTTACTGGCTAGTGCTCAACCTTTCATAACGCAATTTTTATTACAGGAGATTCTGATATCGCTTTCACTAGCTACACAAGACTTTCTTATTCGTACTTCAATAGTGGATCAGCTTGAACCTGTAATTTGTGATGCTCTTACAGCACGTACAGATAGTGAGCATGTCCTGTTAGAACTTGAAAAAAGCGGATTATTCATTGTTCGTTTACATACAAGTGAACCCGTTTTCCGCTATCATCATTTGTTTGCAGATGCTTTGCAAATTGAACTGAAGAACCGCTATTCACAAAAACAAATTTTGTTGATTTATCAGAAAGCGTCAAATCTATTGTATGACACGGGGGATTTTACATCTGCGATTGAGCTGGCATTGTTAGGTCAATTGTATGAACAAGCAGACGAATGGATGACTGTCCATCTCGTGGAACTTTTTACATCAGGGCAAACCACGACCTGCATGCGTTGGGTACAACAATTAAAGAAAAACCAGTATCCGGTAAATGTGGAAACGCTGATTATGAACGTCATTACTTTGGCAACTACCCATGAATTAGAAAAGGCGACCCAACTCATTACAGAATTGGAACAAAGGCATGAGCTTGATCAATGGATGGATCACTTGGATAACCAGGGCATGGTGAGTATTTTGGAATCTATGAAAGCCTTTGTCCTCTTTGCAAATGGCGGAGATCTTGGGCAAGTAATCGAAATTATGCTGAAACAACTCTCGAAAGGTCCTGCGAGATCAACAAGATGGGATGACATTCCCATGCAATATAATCGGTTTGAACCTACCCTCTTACGTACAAATATTGGCGTAAGAGGTAAGCTTCTGCTAAAAGAAACAGCCGTTCCTTTAAAGCTACTATTTAGTGAGGGGGAATTTGAAAAACAAAATATGACGGGATTTGGGATTGGCGTATCGGCGGAGAACTTATATGAGGGAAATCATATCGATGCGGCACTTAGAGAATTGGAAAGCGCCCTACAGTATGGGCATCATTTTAAAGACCCAGGATTATTCATCCCCATGTATATACTCAAAGGACGTATCTATGCTGCTAAAAAACAGTTTGTAGAAGCACATGCCCTGCTCGACTATGCGATGGAAACAACAGACAACTTGCACTGGATTGGCTCACTACACACCATGAAAGCCCATTGCTTTTTGCAAGAAGGTCATATTGTACAAGCCGAACAACAGCTTTACAAATCGACGAGTTTGAACAATCCTAAAGCTGAATCAGGGCAGGAATTTTGGTTGCTTGTACAGGCTCGTATTTTATTGGCAAAGGAGCAGTCAAAGGAAGCATTACAGATTGTGATTCGCGTAAAAGAAAAAGCACTTCAGGAAAGACAAATTTCAACAATCGTAGAAGCCACGGTGCTTGAAGCGATTTGTCAAATGAAGGTATCGCATGAAGAGGTTGCATTGACAACCTTGCATGAGGCTTTGGAACAAGGTGCCCCTTACGGTTACATCAGAACATTTCTAGATGAAGTAGCTATCATTCCTTTATTGAAAAAACATATCAAGATACGTAAAAACCGAACAAGCTCTCATTGTTATTCTGTACCACTCGCATACGTCGAACAATTAATAGAGGCTAGTCCTGAGGATACTCAGCTAGATACAGTAATGGACACACTTACCCCACGTGAACAGGATGTGCTACGCTTATTGACAAGCGGGGTTTCAAATAATGATATTGCCAATCAATTATCACTATCCACAGGGACCGTGCGTATCTATTTATCGAGAATATATAGCAAACTCGATGTCAATTCGCGAATGCAAGCTGTGTTACTGGTAAAAGATTTGGAGAACTAAAAAAGAGGTGCCTATAGATGCAAAAACATATTTTGCTAGTTGAAGACGATGAGTCAATCCGCGAGATGGTCGAGAAGTATTTACAAATGGAAGGCTTCAGCATTACAACTGCCTCGAACGGTGAAGAGGCCGTACAGAAATGTTTGGATACTTCGTTTGATTTGATGATTTTAGATATTATGATGCCGAAGCTGGATGGTTTGGAAGTGTTAAAGATTATTCGTGAAAAAAGTGCACTTCCGATTTTAATTATGTCTGCTAAAGATAGTGATATTGATAAAGCAGTAGGACTTGGATTAGGCGCAGATGATTATATTGCCAAGCCATTTTCAATGCTAGAGCTTTCGGCACGCGTGAAAGCTGCAATTAGACGAGCGACGACATATTCAAGTCAGGTAGAGGCAAAGCAGGATATGTTAGTGATTGGTGGCCTAACCATCGACATTATGAATTTTTCCGTTATGAAAAAACAACAAGCTGTGAAACTTACTTCAAAGGAATTCGCCATATTGAAGTTGTTTGCAACCAATCGTCAGCGAGTCTTTACCAAGCAGCAAATCTATCAACTCATTTGGAATGATGAGTATTATGGCGATGAAAACATTATAAATGTCCATATGAGTCGGCTCCGAGAAAAAATTGAAGATGACCCATCCAATCCCCAATATATTAAAACGCTGTGGGGCATTGGCTATAAGTTAGAGGATTATTAATATGGTACTACTTCTTTCAATCATTATACTTTTATTAATCGTTATTATTTACTTCCAATATAGAGAGAAAAAGTCGCATAATACTACTCTTCATTATACGTACAAAACATTACAGTCCATCATCGCTGATAACACAAGTGAAAAGGTTTTAGCCGTGACGACCAATCAAGAATTACGACTATTATTCAATGCGATTAATGGGCTGTTGGATCATAACCAAAAGATTATGGCTACACATCGTAAAATAGAAAACTCGACAAAGAAGATGCTGGCGAATGTATCGCATGATATAAAAACACCCTTAACTGTTGTCCTTGGCTATATCGAAATACTCCAACTCGATACCACAATCAATGAAGAAGAACGGCAACAATTACTCTCCGATGTCCATTCAAAAACACTGGAAGTCCTTCAACTCATTCACCAATTTTTTGACTTGGCAAAATTAGAAGCTGGCGATACTGATTATCCCATCACGAAAATAAATGTGAATGAAATCTGCCGAAAAAATATTTTATCTTTCTATAATCTTATTACGTCAATGGGGGTTGACATTGACATCGATATCCCTGAAACAGCAGTTTTTGCACTCGGAAATGAAGGAGCATTGGATCGAATTATGAATAACTTACTGTCGAATGCCATTACATATGGGGCAGAGGGCAATGTGATTGGACTAGCTGTTAGACATGACGATACGAACATTTATGTCGATGTATGGGACCGCGGGAAGGGCATTGATGAATACCATATCGATCGTGTCTTTGAAAGAATGTACACCCTTGAAGACTCTAGAAATAAATCGTTTCAAGGCAGCGGACTCGGACTGACGATAACAAAGCGATTAGTCGAAATTTTAGGCGGCACGATTCACCTATCGAGTATCCCATATGAAAAAACAATCTTCACCGTTTCATTGAGAAAAATAACCTATTAACCAAACCCTTTGAACTTAAGAATTTCGTAAGAAACGGGTAAGAAAAAAGAGAGTTTCACCTCTTATACTAAAAGTAGTCACAGATCGGGGGGAATTCATATGACGTATCTTATACAAACCAATCGGCTCACAAAAGTATATGAGGGGAAAGAAGTTATTTCCGAAGTGAGTATGCATGTGAAAAAAGGAGAAATTTATGGGTTTTTAGGTCCCAATGGTGCAGGGAAAACAACCATCATGAAAATGATGACCAATCTTATAAAACCTACAAGCGGCAGCATCGAAATTTTTGGCGAAACATTAACACATAATTCATATGATGTGTTGAAAAGGATGGGAACAATCATTGAGTATCCCATTTTCTATGATGATTTAACTGCGAAGGAAATTTTGGATCTTCATTGTGAATACATGGGGTACTACGATAAAGGGGAAATCGATCACGTACTTGATTTAGTCAAATTGATCAATACGGATGGCAAGCCAGTAAAAGATTTTTCACTCGGGATGAAACAACGATTAGGCATCGCACGCGCAATTATCACAAAACCGGAGTTACTGATTCTTGACGAGCCGATTAATGGCTTAGATCCAATTGGCATCAAGGAAATTCGCGAATTATTCAAGATGCTATGCAAAGAATATGGCATAACGATTATTATTTCCAGCCATATTTTAGCGGAAATCGAGCAAATTGCCGATACAATTGGCATCATTCATAACGGCAGGTTAATTAAGGAGCTCTCGATGAATACTATTAATCTTAACCAAACAGATTACATTGAATTGATTGTTGATGATGGAAAAAAGGCAGCCTTTATTTTAGAAAACAAATTATCCATCACTAATTTTAAACTAATAGACGACCATTGTATTCGTATATATGATTCGGCAGTTTCTCAAAAGGTGATTTCAAAAGCTTTAATTGAGCAGGAGATTGAGATTGAAACGATTAACAAGGAAACAAGTTCGTTAGAGGATTACTTCTTAAAGTTAATTAACGGGGGTGCTATGAATGCTTAATTTAATGCGATTAGAAATGAAAAAATTTAAATTAGGGGCCTCTATAAAAGGAGCAATCATTACCAATTTCATCATAGCGGCTTTGGTGGTAGCCGTACTATTCATCTCGAAAGCTGAAGGCGAGCCCGCTTTCCAAAGTTATCCGGAAGCTCTAGGTATTATCGACTCAATCATAAGGGCAACCTTTATTATTTTTGCCTCGACATTAATTTCTAAACTAATCATTGGGGAATTTAAAAACAAGACAATCACCACGTTATTTCTATACCCTATTAATCGCAAGAAACTGATTGCTGCAAAGTTAGCCATTGTAGTCCTGTTTACCTTCTGTTCAATTATCGTCTCTAATATATTTATAACAGCAGTGTGTGCTTTCACGACCAACTATTTTAATTTAATACCCGATGCATTAACAGTATCCATGATTGCACAGCACACTCCTGCTGTTTTTATGAACGCAATCGCCGCTTCAGGTATGTGCCTTATACCACTATACTTTGGCATGAAAAAGTACTCCGTACCTACGACGATTATTTCTTCCATTCTTATCGTAATGATTGTTTCTTCAAATTCTGATGGCTTTTCGTTAAATAATATTATTGTGATTCCGATATCACTTGCAGTAATCGGAATTAGTGTTGCCTACTTTGCAATCCGAAATATTGAAAAGCTCGATTTGAGCTACTGAAAACGATTCTATTGAAAAGAGTTGCTTAGTTGCAGCTCTTTTTTTATTTCTTATAATCAAAATAAGTTTAGTTTGGCAAAGTTTAGGGAATATCATAGTATAACCAGTTAAATTGAAAATACTACTTATAAAAAACTAATGGAGGGGTAATTATGGTCAAAAAAGTTCCTAGAAAACATATTCTTTCACAACAAATCAAGCTAAAACAACAAGATATGTATGCCAAGGCTAATCTTTTTGGCTTTACCCATCCGATTGTCGTTGCTTGTAGTCAAGAACTCGATCAACTGCTGAATGAATATCAAGGGCTCCGCTCCGCCTAAATAAGCACTAAAACACCGGAACTGATTTGACACTTACAATCAGTTCTTTTTTGTTGCACTAAAACTGTAATATTGTGTTCATCCTCCGTTCACCTTGCTCCCCCATACTCTAGTTATCAACAACAAACGGAGGCGTAAAGATGAATATTGCATGGAAAGAAATTAGCAAGAACAAAATAAAATTTACGATTTTAGGTTCCATAATTTTTCTAGTGAGCTTTTTAACATTTATCATTTCCGGATTATCCAACGGGCTATCCCAAGATAATGCGGCGTTAATAAAAGATCTGCCTGACGGTCAGTTTTATATGAATGCTGATGCAAATGAAAAATACGGTCTATCAAGAATTGGTGAGGACATACAAGCTACCTTATTAAAAGAGCACCCAAATGCAACCGCTATGTCGATTCAAATGGGCTTTGTCAACGATGCGGACGACAAACAGAATAGCGTAGCCTTCGTCACATCAACTGATTCGAAGTTATTTCCAACAGTTGCTCCAGGAGAAATCATCCTCGATCGTTCATTAGAAGCGAACGGCATTAGGGTCGGAGATGTCCTAACGAACAATCAGTTTAGCGGCGAATTCATAGTAAAGGGTTTTGTCGACCAACAGAAATATAGCCATGCTCCCGTTGCTTTTATTAGCATGGTAAACTATCAAGAAATTTACCGTGTCCTTGAAATGCAATTAGTGTTCGTTCCAGGGCAAGATAAAGCGCAGGACATTGCGTCCTTACAAGCTTTTTCAAATAAAGAATTTCTCAATACGATTCCAAGTTATAGCGCGGAACAACTATCACTCAATATGATTATTTGGTTCTTAGTCGCCATTAGCGGCATGTTATTCGCGATATTCTTCTATATGATGAACGTCCAAAAGATTGGCTTGTACGGCATCTTAAAAGCACTTGGCGTAAAAACAAGCCGCTTGTTCGGTATGATGTGGCACCAAATGATTGTCATCACCGTCATTGCACTCGGACTATCCGTTGCTTTAAGCCAAGGCTTTGCATTCATCGCACCTGATGGAATGCCTTTCAGTCTAACACTTGCGACAACTATTCAACTGTCTATCCTATTCTTAGTCATCGGATTCATAGGCGCAACACTTTCCGGCCTGCAAATTAAAAAAGTAGAACCACTACAAGCTATCCAACAAGGAGAGGTATAAGATGACGATTTTCACAATTGATGAAGTTACCAAATCATTTACCAACGGCGAAGTCGAAGAACAAGTATTAAAAGGCATTAATCTTGCCTTGCAACAAGGAGAAATTACCGCATTAGTCGGCGCTTCGGGATCTGGAAAAAGTACCATTCTGACGATTGCCGCAGGATTGCAACAGGCATCAAACGGCCAAATACTATTTGAAGGACAAAATATGACCGACATGAGCCAGGAGCAAATTCGCAAAATTAGAGCGAGCGAGTTCGGTTTTGTCTTTCAATCCTCCCATCTCGTCCCTTTTCTGACAGTGGAAGAGCAACTGTTGTTAATGTTGGACGTATCAGAAGTAAAAATGAACAAACATGTTCAAAAAGACGAAATCAAAAAAGTACTTACATTAGTTGATATGTATCATCGAAAAGATGCCTACCCTGCCTCATTATCCGGTGGAGAAAAGCAGCGGGTCGCCATTGCCCGTGCGATTATCCACAAACCAAAGATGCTATTTGCGGATGAACCAACAGCGAGTCTGGATTCGAAAAGATCAAAAGACGTTATGGAATTGATTCGAGAATTGACGAAGACATTGAATATCACAACGTTAATGGTGACGCATGATGAGGAAATGCTGCCGTATGCAGATCGGGTGATTACGATTAAGGATGGGTTGATTGTGTAAACCAAATGAGGGAGAGTACACGTAAAACGTTATGATGCGGTTCCACTAACTTACTTACTACTTTTATAAGTTGCGTACGAATGGTCTGAATTCCGAGTGGAAACTACTATAGATTTTGCTGAATTCTCAAGTAAGGGTTATAACCTTTCTCCCATGTAGCTGCATCTACTGAATGGAACTTGTGCAGTATTGTACTTCATTTTGTTTTACAAACTCGTCCATGCCGAGCACACAAAAATGATTGACTGAAGTGGTTTCAAGTCACTTCAATCGATCTTTTTTTCATGTATAGGTTTATTGTACAAAGAATTAAAGTACTACAAATCTGGAGTAGTTGGAGGTTTTTAGTTGGACTTAATAATTAACATGGTGCTATTATACCGGCCTATCCTTTAAAGACATGACACAGCTTCAAATTTTCAATAAAGGAACTTTGGAAAAAACCTACTTGTAAGGGAATATAAAAGGCATGACTTAATAATTGAAACGGAATATAGTAAATGTTCAAAAAATACTAGTATACAAGTATGCTAGTGTGGTAGTATATAAAAAAAGAGGAGGGAAAATATTGTTACATGAAAAAAATAACCGTGTAAGAAGCTATTCTACTCGTGATCATGTATATGAAACACTAAGGGAAAATATTATTAAATTAAAATTTAAGCCAGGTCAAAATGTGTCTGAAAAAGAAATATCCGAAATGCTAAGTGTCAGTCGAACTCCTGTCCGAGAAGCGTTCGTAAAGTTGGTTCAGGAAGAATTATTAGAGGTTTATCCACAAAAAGGTACATTTATTTCTTTAATCGATTTGGAATATGTAGAGGAAATTAGGTTTATCCGTGAGCTTCTAGAAAGAGCTGCTGTAAAACTAGCCGCTGAGAATTCTGGTGATGTAGACCTTGTTTCTTTGAGGGAAAATTTACAAAGACAACGCTATTGTGTGGAAGAGAAAAATTATACTAAGTTATTTGAGCTAGATGAGGAATTTCATTACATTATTACGTTAGGTTCTGGGAAGCCAAGAATTTGGTCTGTACTTCAAAACTTTAACGCACATTTAAATCGTATAAGGGTGCTTAGTTTAGCTGCAAACTATAATTGGGAACAGATTCTTTCGCAACATACAAAGATTGTAGATGCCATCGAATCCCAGAATCCTGATCTTGCTGATGAAGCGATGGGAGAACATCTTCGAAAATTACGCTTTGAGTTAAGTTCGTTAAAAGAAGAATATCCAACTTATTTTAAATAATAAGTTCCAAATTAAATGTAAGCGCTTTATTTAAACTAAATTACAAGGGGGAGAAAGAATGAGTGTGAAAAAAAGGTTATTTTTATTGACTGTATTATCTGTAATGATGCTGCTAGCGGCCTGTGGGGGAAGTTCAGAGGCAGAGGGTTCAACTGATGCAAAAACAAGTGGTGAGAGCGGCACTGGCAAAGTTTATACGCTAAAGATAAATACAGCACTTGCACAAACAGATCCAATTTATCAAGGATTAGAAGCATTTAAAGCTAGTGTAGCGGAGAAAACGAATGATGAAGTAGTTATTGAAATCTTCGGTAATGGCTCATTAGGAGACGATAGCGATGTGTTAGAGCAAGCAAAGGTTGGAGCTAATGTTGCGGTAATCGTAGATGCAGGACGTCTAGCTGAAATGGTACCGGAAATTGGAATTCTTTCCGCTCCTTATATTGTAGATAACTATGATGAGGCTAACAAAGTTACACAATCTGATTTATTTAAAGGCTGGGAAGAAAAGCTTGCAGTAGAGCATAATTTACAGGTCCTTTCCTTCAATTGGTATCAAGGTGATCGTCATTTATTAACAAACAAAAAGATAGAAAAACCTGCAGATTTAAAAGGATTAAAATTACGTACACCAGGGGCGACTGTTTGGACAGAGACGATTTCTGCAATGGGAGCAAGTCCCGCGGGCATGGCATTTTCGGAGGTTTATCCAGGTATTCAGCAAGGGGTAATTGATGGAACGGAAGCACAGCATCCCGCAACATTTGGTGCCAACTTACATGAAGTAGTTAAATATATTACAAAAACAGGTCATTTCCAACTGGTTACTGGAATAGTTGCAGGCGCTGACTGGATGGCAGAATTGCCACAAGAATATCAGGATATCGTTTATGAAGAAGCGCAAAAAAATGGAGAATTAGCTTCGCAAAATACGATAGATTTGTTAGCCGACTTTGAACAAAAAATGATTGATGCTGGTATTGAAGTACATGAAGTAGACATAGAACCATTTAAAAAGGCAACAGAAACAGTTTACGAGAAGTTAGATGGCTATCAAGCTTTAAGAGATCAAGTGAACGACATTCTAGGGAAAAAGTGAGTGATGTTGTCATGATAAAGCGAATTGGACAATTATACATTAGCTTTGAAAATTTCATAACTAATTTATTACTCATAGCCATTGTATTCTTTGTTTTTACTTCTGCAGTCATGAGGTGGGCCGGGGTGCCCCTCTCATGGTCAGTGGAATTTGCACAACTTCTGTTTGTTTGGGTAATATTCTTAGGCGCCAATAGAACCTTACGAGAAAACAAGCATATTGAAGTTGATTTTTTCGTTAAAATGATGCCAAAAAGGGTAAAATCCATTATCGATATAGTGATGAATATACTGGTCATTGCATTTTTATTATTTTTAACAAAGTATGGGATTCAATTAAGTATAGAAAACTCTGTGCGACAAATTAGCAACCTTCCATTAAGTTATTCTTTTATAACGATGGCTGTACCTATCGGAAGCATACTTATGGTTCTAACAACAATCATCAAGTTAAAAGAAAAATTTACAAAGTTCATGTCACGAAGTGAGCTCATAGGGGGGAAATAGATGTTAGTTGTTGCAATTGTTTTTTTTGTTTTGTTATTTTTGAATATGCCAGTTGCATTTGCCATTGGGATTGGTAGTTTAATGTACTTTTTAGTAGGTTCTGATTTACCAATTGAAATAACTACCCAGCGAATGGTGGCAGGGACTCAATCTTTTCCATTACTAGCCGTTCCATTTTTTATACTTGCGGGTAATTTGATGAATGCATCTGGTATTACCGATAGACTTATCCGTTTTTCTAATGCATTAACAGGTCATTTAAAAGGAAGTCTTGCCCATGTCTCGATTGTATTAAGTACTGTTATGGGTGGGGTTTCTGGCTCAGCAAATGCAGATGCTGCCATGCAAAGTCGTATTTTAGGTCAAAAAATGATTGATCGTGGCTATTCTGGTGGGTACTCTGCAGCCGTAATTGCGATCAGTTCTTTAATAACTGCCACTATACCTCCTAGTATTGGATTGATACTTTATGGATATGTGGGGCAAGTCTCCATTGGGCGACTGTTTTTGGCAGGAATAATACCAGGTATTTTAATGATGGTAGTATTAATGGTTATCTCATATATTATTGCAAATAAGCGTGGGTACGATAGTAATGTTGTTCAGAAAAGAGCAACCTTTAAAGAAATAATGATTGCCACAAGAGAGAGTGTATGGGCATTAATGTTCCCAGTTATCTTAGTCGTAGGAATTCGATTTGGGATTTTCACTGCATCAGAAGCTGGAGCTTTTGCCGTTGTGTATGCCATCGTTATTGGTTTCTTTGTTTATCGAGAGTTGAATTGGAAAAATTTCAAAGAAGCTGTTTCACAATCTATTACAGATAATGCTTCTATTTTATTGATCATTTCCGTCTCTTCGATTTTAGGTTTCTTAATTACGTATGATCGTCTCCCTCAAAACGCAGCCGATTTCTTAATTGGTATTACATCAAGCGCTAATCTGATGATTATCTTGATATTAGCATTCTTAGTAATTGCCGGGATGTTCATAGAATCAACAGTCTTGGTTTTATTGTTAACACCAATATTCCTTCCGATTGTTCAAACGGTAGGTGTAGATCCAGTGCATTTTGGGATTCTAATGATGACTATTGTAACATTTGGTGGGATGACACCTCCAGTAGGTGTCACGATGTATACGACTACCTCTTTAATGAAGGTTCCTGTAGAGGAGTATGTAAAGGAATCCATTCCATTTATCTTAGGAGTGTTTGCTTTAGTCCTATTACTAACTTTTGTTCCAGCTATCGTGATGTTCTTGCCTGATTTGTTAATGTGAGTAAAAAAGTATTTTTAGAGAAATGGGGTATTGAAGGTTTTCATTTGAAGATAAGGTGGTTTGGGTTACTGGAAGTAGTACGGGCATTGGTCGATCTATCGCAACCAGGTTTGCAGAATTCGGAGCAAAAGTAGTAGTGCATGGTAACTGATTCACTTAGCTTTTTGTCTTATACTCGTCATGAATATTTTAGAAGGGTCTTATGTGATGTCGTTGATGACTGGGTAGAGAATGGAAAATACACAGTAGACTTTGATTTATTAGGTAAAATAATTCAAGATATCTGCTTCCACAATGTACAGAATTACTTGTCGATAGAATTATAAGGAATGTAAGGTGATAGAAATGGAAATGGTATTTAGATGGTTTGGAGAAGAAAATGATCATATACCACTTGCACATATTCAACAAATACCTGGCGTTAAAGGGGTAGTATGGTCACTGCATAATAAAGTTGCTGGTGAGAAATGGTCTACTGATGATATAAAGGAACTACAACAACAGGTAGACCCGTATAATCTCCACATTGAAGTAGTGGAAAGCGTCAATATTCACGAAGATATCAAGCTTGGATTACCTACGCGAGATAAATATATTGAGAATTATATAGAAACCATTCAAGAGCTTTCTAAAGTTGGGGTCAAAGTAATTTGTTATAATTTCATGCCAGTTTTTGACTGGATTCGAACAGATTTGTTTAAAGAATTACCGGATGGTTCAACTGCATTGTTTTATGAAAAGCAGCTTATAGAAGGAAACGACCCATCTGAACTTGTAGAACGTGTGATGAAAGACGAGAACTTTACACTTCCCGGTTGGGAACCAGAGAGAATGGAGCAATTGAGTGAAATATTAGAAGCCTATAAAAAAGTGGATGAAGAAATGCTATGGGATAATTTGAAGTACTTTCTAGAAGCAGTGATTCCTGTTGCAGAAAAGTATAATATTAAACTAGCTATTCACCCCGATGATCCACCATGGCCAGTTTTTGGACTACCTCGAATTGTCATTAATGCGGAAAACCTTGGAAGAGTTTTAGAGTTAGTAGATAGTCCTTCAAATGGTCTAACTTTTTGTAGTGGATCGTTAGGTGCAAATCCTGCAAATGATTTACCAGCAATCATTCGTAGATACGCAGATAAGATTCATTTTGCTCATGTAAGAAATTTAAAACGATTTGATAATGGTGATTTTATCGAAACATCTCATAAAATGTCCGATGGCTCGGTTGATATGTTTGGAATTATGAAGGCCTTCCATGAGGTTGGTTACACAGGTTATATTCGACCTGACCATGGTCGTCACATTTGGGATGAAGTATGTCGTCCAGGTTATGGTTTGTATGATCGTGCACTCGGAATTATGTATTTATGGGGAATATGGGATTCATTAGAACAAACTAAATGAGGTGAAGAAAATGTTAGAGATTAAAGAACATCTCGCTGGTAAAGTAGCTGTAATTACAGGTGGAAGTGGAGTTCTATGTAGTGCCATGGCACGTGAACTAGGACGCCAAGGTGTAAAGGTAGCGATATTAAATCGTACACTTGAAAATGGTCAGATGGTTGCAGATGATATTAACAAAATAGGTGGAGAAGCTATCGCTATTGCTTGTGATGTATTGAGTAAAGAGTCCGTTGAGCAAGCGAGAGAAAAGGTAGTAGAAGTCTTTGGCACCTGCGATATATTATTAAATGGAGCAGGCGGTAATCATCCAATGGGGATTACAACTAATGAAACATTTAATAAAGAAGATTTTCAAGATTCATCTATTCAAACTTTTTTTGATCTAACGAAAGAAGGATTTGGATTCGTTTTTGATTTGAATATTATGGGGACATTATTACCGACACAAGTATTTGCTAAAGATATGGTGGAAAAGGAGCATGCAACGGTTATTAATATGTCATCAATGAGTGCACCGTCCCCGATGACAAAGGTACCTGCTTATAGTGCTGCAAAAGCAGGGATAGAAAATTTAACTAAATGGTTGGCAGTTCATTTTGCCGATGTAGGGCTACGCGTAAATGCAATTGCCCCAGGCTTCTTTTTAACAGAGCAAAACAAAAAACTATTGACACATGAAGATGGTTCTTTAACAGAACGTTCGAATAAAATCATTACTCATACACCTATGCGTCGTTTTGGAAAACCTGAAGACTTATTGGGAACAATGTTATGGTTGGTGGATGATCAAATGTCTGGTTTTGTTACCGGTGTCACAATACCAGTTGATGGTGGTTTTATGGCCTATTCAGGCGTTTAAAGGGGTGAAAGACATGGATGTAGTGACAATTGGTGAGTCGATGGTGTTGTTTACCCCTGACTCTATAAGTTCTTTAACTTTTGCCTCCAAGTTTGACAAGACAATTGGCGGAGCAGAATCGAATGTAGCAATTGCCCTAGCTCGACTTGGACATCAGGTCGGTTGGATTTCTAATTTAGGGCATGATGATTTTGGAATCTACATCAGAAATATGATACGTGGAGAAGGAGTAGATACTTCCCAAGTTAAATTTCTAGAAGATTACCCTACTGCCGTATTTTTTAAAGAACGAAAAATGGTTGGAGAGCCACAGGTCTTTTATTACCGAAAAAATTCAGCGGCTTCCCAAATGACTCCAAAGGACATAGATGAAAGTTATATAGCAAAAGCAAAATATCTACATATAACAGGTATTACTCCAGCATTGAGTCCTACCTGTTTAGATACAGTTATGCATAGTATTAAGCTTGCGAAAAAACATGGATTAACCATCATATTCGACCCTAATATTCGATTAAAACTTTGGAGTAAGGAAGAAGCAACACCAGTTTTACGCGATATTGCTAATAAGTGTGACATTGTTTTGCCTGGTATAGACGAAGGAGAGTTACTGACAGGAAAAATAGAACCCGAGGCAATGGCACGTGAATTTTTACAACATGATACATCTGTTGTCATTGTAAAGTTAGGTAAAAAGGGTGCATACTACGCAACAGTGGAGGAGTCCGGATATGTAGAAGGCATTCAGCTTGAACAGGTAGTAGATCCAATAGGAGCAGGCGACGGATTTGCCGCTGGATTTATATCTGGATTGATTAGTGGTATCCCTATTTCCGAAGCAGTTCATCGAGCCAATACAGTTGCATCCTATGCTTTAACTGTTCCTGGGGATGCAGAAGGCTATCCTTATTCACATCAAATTGACCCTAATTATAAAGAAGTCCAAAGGTAATGGAAGGAATTGATAATTAATGATAATAGACATTTTAAAGCAGCACCCCATTATTCCAGTACTACGGAAGATACCTTATGAGAAAAGTCAATCCATTATTCAAGCACTTTACGATGGCGGTATTCGAGCAGTTGAAGTCACTATGGAATCTGAAGGGGCAGTTAGTATCATTGAAGAAACATTGGAACTTTTTCCAAAGGATTTACTTGTTGGGGCAGGTACTGTTTTATCCAAAGAGGATTGTCAACGAGCAATTGATGCAGGAGCGCAGTTCATTGTCTCTCCAGTACTAGATGAAGCAGTTATGCAATACGCTATAGAACGAAATGTTCCATTTATTCCAGGTGCTTTCACCCCGAGTGAAATGGTAAAAGCACATAATGGAGGAGCCGCAATGATTAAACTCTTCCCTGCATCTGTTCTTGGCCCATCCTTTATAAAGGATGTAAAAGGACCTCTTAGTCATATCGATATTATGACGACAGGTGGAATTACAATGGAAACGGCCAAGACCTATTTAGATGCCGGGGCTAAAGTAGTTGGTGCTGGCAGCGCACTTATACGAAAGGATTTGGTAGACAGTAACGATTGGGCAAGTTTAACCGCGGAAGCGATCTCTTGGGTGACCCTGGGCGGAAGGTAACTATATTGACATTGTAGGAAATTCTATTATAAACGAACAACTTGTTTCCTGTATAAAGATCTTCCGAATATCGATAAATGTCCGTATTGTCCATGAAATGCAATTGAGCTTCGTACTGGAGCATTATAAAGTACAAGACACTTCGTCCCTACAAGCATTTCTCAATAAGCCCTCTGGCAGCGAATTGCCATTGAATATTTCGGTATTGATGGTGATGATGAGGAAATGTTGCCGTGTGCAGATTGGGTGATTACGATGAAGAATGGATTGTGTAATCCAAATTAGGGAGAGTCCACGTAAGCCGTTATAATACGGTTGGCGTGGACTGTTTTTCTTTAATTGTAAACTTGGAAGCACCAAATTATCTCTTCTACATAATAATTCAACTAGTTGTATATTCGTTAAAGGGAGGTCCTATGAAAATAACATTCGCAAAAACAACCGATGCACCAATCATCCACGACTTAATGATCCAAGCATTTATGGAATATGAAAATGAAGTGCCACCCTCAAGCGCTTTGGAAGAAACCGTACAATCGGTATTGACTGCTCTAGATGATGGCGAACAGGCAATCATTTGCTCTATAGATGATGAGCCGGTGGGAATGGTTCGTTTTCGCGTTAAAGAAGACTATGTTTATTTTTATCGATTGGCCGTTATTCCGATAAAGCAGGGGCAAGGGATTGCAAAGAAGCTACTGAATTCATTGGAGATGTATGCAATTGAACAAGAAAAACCAATGATCCAATGCAAGGTTCGTATGGCTGTCCCTAAAAATATAGCGCTCTATCATTCGTTAGGATATCGGATTTTTGAGGAGGAAATTGTATATAAACTGAATGGTTTTGCTTTGAATGTGGTCGCTATGGTGAAGCAGGTCTAGCTTATTCATCAGTACTTTTGAAATGAAATGAATTGATTTCTTTTTAAGTGGCAAGAGATTTATGTATATATCAGTTTGTTGTGCCAGATTCAGCCACAATTCGATGAGCATAAATCGGGTCTATCACTCCCCCCCAAAAAAAAGCCCACAAAAACCGTAAAACTCCCGGTCCTTGTGGGCTGTTCCCTATTGCTCCATCTGCTTCGATAAAAAATGTGCCGCGGTTTCTGCCGCTTTTTGTTCAGGTTCCCCGATGAAATGGACTTTCGACAACAAATAGACAGCCCCTATCGTGTCGCCCCCCGCTACAATCGGGGCAATACAATACGATTTGACCTGCTCCACTTGTCCCGGTATCCATTCCACCGCCTTTTCAAGTTTTTCGGTGACGATTTTGCGACCTGCTAGGATTTCCTCGATGTCTGGAGATAGCTGGCGATTTAAATAATCCTTTTTCGATAAACCCGAGACAGCAATCATTTCATCCCTATCACTAATAAGTGTAGGTGTACCGAGTGTTTCGTACAGCGTTTCTGCATACTCCTTCGCGAATTCTCCAAGCTCTGATATCGGAGAATATTTCTTCAAAATCACTTCGCCATCTCGATCGGTGAAAATTTCAAGCGGATCCCCTTCACGAATGCGGAGTGTCCTCCTAATTTCTTTCGGAATGACTATCCTTCCTAGATCGTCGATTCTGCGGACGATTCCCGTTGCTTTCATACCATGATGCCTCACTTTCCACAAAATTGAATAGCAATTGCGCCTTGGCGTAATTCCTGACATCCGCCGGAGGCTTAACTTGAATCAGTAAATGTATTTGTACTGAAAGCAAAGCGTCAGCTACAGAGAATTTGAACTTCTGCTGATTCAAGTTAAATTTTGTTTCAAATGTAGTATGCATCATTTATGGACAAAATATGCAACATGCCCTTTAGACGGAATCGGAAACAACCGTTTCCTTTACAGCCGATTGCAGAAGTCTCATCATTTCTTCCAACACATCAAATGCAGTCTGTTTCCCTGTATGGCGTTCATCGACATTCATGATGAGCTGTCCGCCCTCCATCGTAAAGCCAACAGCACGACCAAATTTCATGGATTCAGATACCAACTTAGCACCATCTGTTGTAGCTGATCCTTCCGGCGATATACGTACCTCAATACGTGTATTCACTTTCTTAATCGATTCCACACCTGCCGTACGTCCCCACGCCTTGATACGTGCAATACGGAGCAGTAAGTCGGCTTCAAGTGGCATGTCGCCGAATCGGTCTGTCATTTCATCCACGAGCTCACTGTAATCTGCTTCGCTATCAATTGCTTTCACTCGTTTATACATTTGAATCTTTTGGAAGCCATCACGAACATACTCATCTGGAATATACGCGTTGATTGGCAATGAAATTTCCATTTCCTGAATATCAGCTTTCACAATGCCTGTCTGCTTCTCTTCAATCGCTTCCTGTAGCATCTGCGAGTACAGATCGAAACCTACTGAGTCAATGAAGCCATGCTGCTGCGATCCTAATAAATTACCCGCTCCACGAATGGACAAATCACGCATCGCAATTTTAAAACCTGAACCGAGTTCAGTAAATTCCTTAATGGCTTGTAAACGGTTTTCGGCTACTTCCGTCAGTACCTTATCACGCTGATAAAGGAAATAGGCATATGCGACACGATTCGAGCGTCCTACGCGTCCACGAAGCTGATACAACTGTGATAAGCCCATGCGGTCCGCATCATGCACAATAAGTGTATTGACATTTGGAATATCGATACCTGTTTCGATAATCGTCGTCGTGACCAATACATCATATTCCCCTTCAAGGAAACTAAGAATAACTGACTCCAGTGCCGACTCACCCATCTGTCCGTGCGCAAAGCCTACCCTTGCTTCTGGGACAAGCTGTCTGATTTCATCCACTTTGCGTGCCATATCCTCCACACGATTGTATAAGTAGAATACTTGCCCACCACGACCCATTTCCCGTTCAATGGCCTCACGGACGAGTCCGAAATTATGCTCCATGACATATGTCTGGACAGGAAAGCGATTTGCTGGAGGTGTTTCAATGACGGATAAGTCACGAACACCTAACATCGACATATGGAGCGTCCGCGGAATCGGCGTTGCCGTCAATGTTAGAACATCCACATTCGTTTTTAACTGCTTTAACTTCTCTTTATGCGTCACACCAAATCTTTGCTCTTCATCCACAATCAATAGACCTAGATCCTGATAGACGACATCTTTTGATAATAGCCGATGTGTACCTACGACAATATCAATCGTTCCAGCTTTCATGCCCTTCAATGTTTCTGTCTGTTGCTTTTTCGAACGGAAACGATTTAACAACGACACTTCTACTGGGAAACCTGAAAAACGCTCTTTCATCGTTTCATAATGCTGTTGGGCAAGTATAGTCGTCGGCACAAGGAATGCTGCCTGTTTACCATCGGCCACCGCTTTAAACGCTGCACGAATAGCCACTTCCGTTTTCCCGTAGCCGACATCTCCACAAAGCAACCGATCCATCGGGCGCTCTTTTTCCATATCCAGCTTCACTTCTTGAATCGACCGTAGCTGGTCATCCGTCTCGTCGTAAGGGAATGCATTTTCAAATGCTCGCTGCAAATCATCGTCTGGCGCAAAGGCATGCCCCTTTTCTGATTCACGTTTGGCATACAAAAGGATCAGATCGTCTGCAATGTCTTGAACAGCCGCTGATACCTTACTTTTCGTTTTCTTCCAGTCCGCGCTACCCATCTTATGCAACTTCGGCTCTTTTTCACCTGACGCTACATATTTTTGGATCAAATCAATCTTATCCGTCGGAACGTATAACTTATCCTCCCCACGGAAATGAATCACAAGGAAGTCTTTGTCTATGCCGCCTTGGCTTAAATTATCAATCCCGATATATTTTCCAATACCATGATTGACGTGGACAATATAGTCGCCAGGCTTGATCTCAGAATAGCTTTTAATACGTTCTGCATTGGTCATCTTTTGCGGGCGAGCCTTGCGCTTAGGCTTCCCTTTGAATAATTCCGAATCTGTTATGACTGCAATTTGCTGAAAAGGCAGCTCAAATCCAGCCGACAAATCACCATCGATGACTAACACAGCCCCTGCGCTCGATGGTTTGCCGGACAAGACGGACGCCATATCATAATCTTGCAAAATCGACTGTACTTTTTTCATGCGTTCCGTGCCATTCACAACAATGAACACATTGAAACGGCCTTGCTGCCAGCGCTCTATCTCATTTTTCAATAAATTCATCTGTCCATGGAACTGTTGCATTGGTTTACACGAAAATGTAACAGTCTTTTTCACCGTAATACCAGGTATTGAACGGACAAATAGCGATAAATACATTTTCTGCTGATTGATCATACTATGTATTTCATCGAATGACCAAGAAATTTTCGCATCATGGACAATCTTTCCTTCTTCCAGAAGCGCAATCATCCATTCCTTTTCCTCTGCTTCCAGTGACGCTACAACTTCCAAAATACGCCCAATTTCATCAAATAAAACTGTGCCGTTACTTGGAAAATAGCTTTCAAAGGAGGAGATCACCGCCGAAAACGATGCATATTTCAACATATTCTCTGGAACTATACCATCCCTTAATAAGCTAATATCGCCCGTCATATGTAACGTTAGCCGCTCTTTCGCTTCCGCATCCTTCATCTTCTTCAAACTCGCGCCAAGTGCTAGTTCTAGCTTATCTGCAACGGTCATCAAATCTTCAGCCGCCCATACAAATTCCGAAGCCGGAAGGATGGTCATCTCTTCAAGCTTGCCGGTGGAGCGCTGATCCTCTGCCAAAAATGTACGGATAGAGTCGACTTCCGTATCGAATAATTCAACCCGAACAGGGTCTTCCATATTCAATGGATATAAATCTAAAATACCTCCACGTAACGCAAACTCGCCTGGAGCTGTTACCATTGGCTGCCTCGTATAGCCCATTGACACTAGTTGATCTAGCCACATTGAGACATTAATCGTATCGCCGATTCTTGCTGACAATGAACTATTCAACCATCGCTCTTTTGTCGGCAATAATTTTTTCATACCTGCAATAGGCGTGATATAAATACCTTTTCCAACCCGTGCCATATGATCGATTGTATCAATACGTTGCGCACGGAGCTCATAGCTAGAAATCGAGAAATCAGCTGCAATTAGCTCCTCTGCCGGGTACAGATGCACAAGAGAATCACCCAGCATTTTGACAAGGTCTTCATATGTACGTTGTGCTTGCAATAAATTTGGGGACACAATAAGAACCGGCTGCTGACTCGATTGCTGGAGCGTTTTGAAAAAGACCGACTTTGCCCCTCCTGATAGCCCAGCGATGAGTTGGCGGTCTTTCCCTAACTCTAACTCTTCAACTAGATTTCGAATCTCTTTTTCTTGTAAAAATAAATCTAACAGCGCTTCCACTCATACACTTCCTTTCTTTTCATCAAATACATCGGTTGAAGTAGGTTTAGTCAGAGAATCAAACAGCGAAGGGTTCGATTCACCTTAATTTCTGATGCGGCGAACTTAGATTACCCTCCATTCTTGACTTAGTGAGGGCCCCCATTGAGTCAAGTTAAACCGAAAAAGCTTTGAACGCTATCAAGCGTCAAAGCATACCTCTATTGAAGCCACTTATGGAGTGTGTAATAGTCTGGAAAACGTTGAAGGGACTGTTGACACTGCTCACATATGCAGCGCACCGTCATATCTCCATCTTTTTCATACGTCAAAAACTGTTCCTCTTGCTCCTCGTCCGCTTTCTGCAGTTGAAAGATTGTCTCCTTCACAGATTCAAACGGGAGTGTACCAATTTCTGTTGCACAATGCCGACATGTATAACGAATCGCCATTATTCTCCGCCCCTTTTTACCTTTAGTATAGGCAAGAGTTGGCTCCGTTATTCGTGACACACTACTATAACTTGGCTCAATGAAGATTAAATCAATTACGCCTTGGCGTAATTGCGAATCGAACTGCGAAGGGTTCGATTTGCCGTATTTCTGTGCTTTTTGCAGAAATTAAGGCACATAATTTAAGATGTCGCGCACTTAGACTGCCTTCTTGAGCTCCCCTAAATATTTGTGACATCCGCCGGAGGCTTAACTAGTTTCAGCAGGAACTTCTGCTGAAACTAGTTAAAGTTGTTCATGACATCAAGAAAAGGTTTAGTAATCCATGCTTCACAAGCAGAAGCACTTTTTTGCACCATTTCCTTAATCAATGGACTTTCTTCTTTGCTAAAAGGTGACAGCACATAATCAGGTACCTTCATGCCAGCTGTTGGACGCCCGACACCTATACGAATTCTATTGAATTGATCTGTACCAAGATGAGCAATGAGTGATTTCATACCATTATGACCACCCGCACTCCCTTTTTGACGCAATCGAATGGTTCCAGGTGCAATATCAAGATCGTCATATAAAACGACAACATCCTCCACATCAACCTCAAAGTAATCCATTAATGGTCGAACACACTCACCTGATAAGTTCATATACGTCAAAGGCTTGACTAGCATCACTTTCCCCTCTGGGCGATGAACGACTGTATACATGCCATTGAATTTCGCCTGCATCGCTGGTGCTGATAGACGGTCACAAAGCTCATCAATGACGTGAAATCCCACGTTATGGCGGGTTTTTTCATATTGCTTACCCGGATTTCCGAGTCCAATGATCATTTTCATAGTTTTCTCTTCCCTCTTACAGTAGATAGTCAAACAGAAAAGAAGCGCACGGTTTGTCCGTGCGCTCGTTTTATATTATGCTTCAGCTTGATCTTCGTCAGTCGCCGTACTCGTTTCCGACACTTCACTTTCAAGTTCATCCATTTCTGCTTGCGTACGTGGAGCAGAAATGAGGACAAGTCCGTAATCATCGTCATTCAAAATCTCATACTGCGACTTATCACGAATATCCGCGATGGTAATTGTTTCACCGATTTGCAGCTGTGAAATGTCGATATCGAAGGTCTCTGGAATTTCCGAAGGCTTCACTTTAACCTTCACTTCACGGTTCGGTTGCTGTAGAATGCCGCCTTCCTTCTCGCCTGGCGAATCACCTAGAAGATTTACAGGGACGTCTACTTCAAGCTCTTCAGTCATATTAATTGCAAGGAAATCGGCATGGTGAATATGACCTTTTAACGCATCAGACTGATAGTCATTTAAGACAACGTTAATTGCCTTTCCATCAACATTCAGTTTAATGACACCATTACGACCGGTTACGCGAAGTGTATTCAATAGGTCCCGCTCTTTTACTGAGATCGTTGTAGCCTCCGTATTGTAGCCATAGACTACCGCAGGAACAATACCGCTCTTTCTTAATTCTGTAAGTGTTGATTGTTTTGCTGTTGTTCTCATTTCTGACTGAATTGTTGTACTCATTTTGTTTAGTCACCTTTCTTTTGAAAAAGTTACTCCACCCTAGAAATACCCAATGACAGACGATTTGAAACATACCACTGCTTTTTTAACAATCTTACAACTTAACCTATCATCCAAATAATGGGCTAACGGACTTTTCTTCGAACACACGAACAATTGCTTCACCCAGAAGTTTAGCAAGTGATAACTCGATGATTTTTGAAGATTTTTTTGATTCTGGAAGCTCAATTGAATTCATAATCACTAATTCTTTAATTTGCGAGTTTTCAATCCGTTCGATTGCTGGTCCTGATAGCACAGGGTGTGTACAACAAGCATACACTTCTTTTGCTCCGCTTTCGATCAAAGCGCTCGCAGCAATTGTAATTGTCCCAGCTGTATCGATAATATCGTCAATCAGAATTGCTGTTTTACCTTCAACATTTCCTACAATATTCATCACTTCAGCAACGTTCGGACGCGGACGACGCTTATCGATGATTGCAATAGGTGCTTTCATACGATCCGCCATCTTACGTGCACGTGTTACCCCGCCATGATCAGGAGATACAATAACAAGTTCGTCACTATTCAAACCTTTTCCTTTGAAGTATTCCGTCATAATTGGTTCACCGACCAAATGATCGATTGGAATATCAAAGAAACCTTGAATTTGTGGCGCATGTAAATCTACTGCAATCACACGGTCTGCCCCAGCTGTTTCAATTAGATTTGCAACGAGTTTAGCTGTAATAGGCTCACGTGGACGTGCTTTTCGATCCTGACGTGCATAACCATAATAAGGCATAACGACATTGATAGCACGTGCAGATGCACGCTTCAATGCGTCAATCATGATTAACAGCTCCATCAAGTTTTCATTGACAGGCTGTGAAGTCGACTGAATGACGAATACATCGCAACCGCGGATACTTTCTTCAATATTAATTTGGACTTCACCGTCACTGAATCGTTTTACGGAACATTGTCCGAGTGGGAGTCCAACTTCATCTGCTACTTGCTTCGCAAGTGTTTGGTTAGAATTCAAAGAAAATATCTTCAGTTTATCGTCTGGATAATGATTAGGCATCGTGGCCCTCCTGGTTAATTGAGATTTAGTTTTTTTACATAGCCTTCTTTATTCTCTTGGCGTGCGCGCCCAATTGCAAGTGAATGTTCTGGAACATTTTTAGTAATGGTTGATCCAGCCGCCACATAGGCGCCCTTTTCAATCGTCACCGGTGCAATTAAATTAGAGTTGCAACCAATAAAAGCATCATCTTCAATTGTTGTAATATGTTTGTTTGTACCATCATAGTTAACCGTTATGGTACCACAACCAACATTGACACGCGAGCCAATTTTCGTATCACCAATATAACTCAAATGGGACACTTTACTTCCTTCTCCTAGTGTCGACTTTTTCACTTCAACGAAATTACCGATTTTCACTTTATCGCCAAGATTTGAATCTGGCCGGATATGTGCGAATGGTCCTACCGTTGTAGTCGAGCCGACCGTACTGGCTAAAACAACCGATGAGTGAACAGTCGTTCCTTCACCAATGACACTATCTACAATCTGGCTATTGGGACCAATGAGACAATTTTCACCAATTACTGTATGGCCTTCAATCATCGTGCCTGGCTGTAAGATTGTATCGCGCCCAATCTCGGCAGCAGCACTAATATACGTGTGATCCGGGCTGATGATCGTTACACCGTTGCGCATATGCTTGTCAGCAATCCGACGGCGCATAACACTTTCCGCTTCTGCTAAAATGACACGATCGTTAATCCCTAACGTTTCGCTAAAGTCATCCGTCATATATGCTGAAACGAGTGCTCCCTCCGCTTGCAAAATGCCAGCAACGTCTGGAAGATAATATTCACCTTGCACATTATCATTTCTCACTTTTTTCAATGTTTCAAATAGCACGCGGTTATCGAAACAATAAGTACCTGTATTGATTTCGACTATTTCCTGCTCTTCCAGCGTTGCATCTTTCTGCTCGACGTTTCGAAGAACTTGCCCGTCGTCCCCTCGGATAATACGTCCGTATCCCGTTGGGTCATCCGCATTGGCCGTCAAAATGGTCGCTTTTGCACCCGTTTCATTATGATGTGCAATAAGTGCCTCCATCGTCTCCGAGCGAATGAGCGGCGTATCCCCGCACACGACTATCGTCGTACCATCTAAATCACCGATGAGCTTCTCCGCCTGCTGAACGGCATGTGCGGTCCCAAGTTGTTGTTCTTGTAGTACGTATTCACTTTTTTCTCCAAGCGTCTCTTCCACTCGTTCTGCGCCATGACCAACAATCGTCACAATTCTATCGATCCCAAGACCACGGATATGATCAATGACATGCTCGACCATTGGTTTTCCGCAAACCGGGTGGAGTACTTTATATAAACTTGACTTCATCCGTGTTCCTTGCCCAGCAGCAAGTACAACGGCATATGTATTCGTCATTCGACTTCCCCCATCAATGAGAAATAAATTCTAAACGACCTTTATTGTTTTTCACTATTGACTATAGCCGAAAGTTCCGTTTTTTTCAACCACATTTACTTGACAATTTGATAACAATCTTTTATTATTTATTATTTCTATTTTCTCGATTTTTTCACACGGACAAAAAAACTGCCTATTGCAGGCAGTCTATACATATTTGAGAGAAGAGAATCACGCGCCTGCTCCTTCGAGTACTACTTCCTCGACAGAAAGATAATATGCCGTGAGCACTGCGTCTTGGATTTTTGTGCGAGCATTTGAATTGATTGGATGTGCTACGTCTCGGAACTCCCCATCAGGTGTCCGTTTACTTGGCATGGCGACAAACAGTCCCTCATTCCCATCAATCACCCGAATATCATGAACAACAAATTCATCGTCAATCGTAATTGATGCGATTGCCTTCATCCTTCCGTCAGTTTCAACCTTTCGTAATCTTACATCTGTTACTTCCATTCCTTTACCACTCCTTTTGTCTTTACAACGCATGACGTCTATATTCCACAAAAGTAAGCGTTTCCCTTCTTTTACTAACACAATTTTTTAAACATTATAAATAACGGAAGGTTCAGACCAGAACTCAAAAAAAGCCCGCTCCATTTTACCGGGCGGGCATAGATCATTAATCTGCTATGGCTATGACTTCGATTTCAACTTTTACGTCTTTCGGCAATCTTGCTACCTCTACCGTCGAACGCGCTGGCGTATGTTCTCCAAAATGCTGTGCATAGATGTCGTTTAAAGCAACAAACTCATTCATATCTTTAATGAAAACAGTTGCTTTTACAACTTTGTCCAATGAAGAACCCGCTTCTGCAAGAACTGCTTTCAAGTTTGCAAATACCTGATGCGTTTGTTCTTCAATTGTTCCTTCGACAAGAAGACCTTCCGGGGTTAACGGAATTTGACCTGAAGTATAAATGAATCCATTCACACTGACTGCTTGTGCATAAGGTCCAATTGCTTTTGGTGCATTTTCTGTCGCTACATAATTCATATCATTTTCCACCTTCCAAAAAGTAGTTACCTTCTTCCAATTCAATCGTTCGGTCCTTCTCATTGACTGCATGAAGCTTCACAAGGGATAAATAATGATCGACGAGCACTTCCTCCGGATGAATAGCCTCCACAAGCACAGCAATCCCCGCAAGCTCACAACCAAACTCCTCTAGCAGGTTCTTCATCCCCACCATAGTACCGCCAGCTTTCATGAAATCATCCGTGATGAGTACCTTCTGTCCACTCTGCATACTTCTCTTCGATAACACCATTGTTTGAATACGTCTTGTTGAACCCGAGACATAATTAATGCTTACTGTTGGTCCCTCTGTCACTTTACTATCACGACGAACGACAACGACTGGAACATTTAGATGACGCGCAATGGCATGTGCAATCGGAATCCCTTTCGTCGCCACAGTCATAATGACATCGATGTCCGTTTCTGCAAACGCCGAAGCGAACACTTTTCCGACCCGGTCCATGATGCGCGGGTTACCGAGAAGGTCTGTCATAAACAAATAACCACCAGGCAATAATCGGTCTGAATGACCGAGTTTCTCCATCAGGAGTGTCATCACTTCACGAACATCTGATTCGGCCGTTTTCGGAATATATTTCACCCCACCAGTTGCCCCTGACATCGTCACTAGTTTTCCTGTTCCTTTTTCTTCAAACGTTTCTTTTACAATCGTCAAGTCTTCACTAATCGAGGACTTCGCCGCGGTATAACGTTCAGAAAAGAAGGTTAGTGGAATGAGTTCATGTGGATATTCCAATAAATATCGGGTCATATCAACAAGACGCTCGCTCCTTTTCCACTTCATGGTACCATCTCCTAAACCCGAATGTTTTAATCGTACATTACCACAATCATACGTGTTTAATCAAGAAAGTTACGCTCCCCAACCATTCTCACCGCATAAACCTCCGGACAAAATCCTTTTAGCCCATTATAAATGCGTGGCACTCGAGATTCGTGTTTAACGAGACCAAAAACAGTCGGACCACTTCCACTCATCAGAACAGCATCTGCTCCAAATTTCCTCATCTGTTCTTTCAGCATCACGACTTGCGGATGAAGATCCATCGTTACTCCTTCAAGGACATTGCCAACAGACTTGCACATCTTATCGTAATCGCCTGCTTCAAGCGCTTCAATCATGCTCGACGTGCGTGGATGATTGACCGCAGAGAGATCCAGATTACCATAAATGTCCGCCGTCGAAACCGAAATAGCCGGTTTTGCAAGTATCACCCAGCAATTGGGAGGTGCAGGTAAGTTTTTGATGATCTCTCCGCGCCCTGTAGCCAGCGCTGTTCCACCGTGGACACAGAAAGATACATCCGAACCAATTTTCGAACCTAATGTAGCGAGCTCGTCCGCTCCTATCCCTAAGTTCCACAGCCTATTCAAACCTCGCAATGTAGCAGCGGCATCCGAGCTACCTCCCGCAAGTCCGGCAGCAACAGGGATACTTTTTTCAAGTGTAATCTCGACTCCCTCTTTAATGCCATATTGTCGTTGTAGCAGTTCAGCTGCTTGATAAGCCAAATTCTTTCTATCATTCGGCACAAACCGTTCAGACGTTTTGATTGTAATCCGTCCACTATCCGTAGGTCGAATCCAAATCCGATCGGCCAAATCTACAGTCGTCATAATCATTTCAACTTCATGAAAACCATCTGGCCGTTTATGTAACACATCTAGTGTTAAATTGATTTTTGCTGGCGCCTTCTCATACAGCATCCGGCTCCCTCCATTCCAGCTTGTCATTATTTCCTATTTTACCATAGGGAGATTTGTTTTGGTTATCAATTATGCCTTGGCATAATTGCGTCCAAATTTTGAAGGGTGTGAATTGGACAGTGTACTAAACCAAATTCACCTCGCTAGCCATAGAAGTGGTCGATTTCTACTGAACGAATATAAAAAAAGAGCTACACGAAACGTCGTATGACGCCACATGCAACTCTTCCTTTGTCAACTTGTAATGGAATACAGGGTCCTTCATAGCTATTTCTGCTTTTGTGCTACTCCTTGTTCGGCCATTTCAATTGCTCGCTTCACCATATTTCCAGCGTCACGTGCCTTAATGCCACCCCAACCTTCTCGCTCTACAACATCGTAAAATCCAAGCTCTTTCGCAATTTCTTCCTTCAAGCGCTCAGACATAATACTACGTTTTTTCGCCATTCGGTTTTCCTCCTTTGAAGCTGACGATTGTAGTATGTGCCATGTAAAAGAAAAAACACCCTTATGATCATTCATTTTCAGAATGTTCATAAGGGTGTCTTACAAAATGAATAAAATCATAAATGCTGTAATTATTTGACGCTAAACTCGGTAGAATCTACGCCGTCAAGAATTGTTATTTCAACCGCTTCGGTTAAAATATCTGCGTAGCTGTAAGATACTCTTTCAAATGCATTTTCGTCCTGGTCAAGTTCAACTACGAATACTGCACGATATGTCTCACGCAATACTCCAGCTCTTTCGATCGTTTTCTTCCGACCACCGTTCGCTCTTAAATGCAAACGTTTCCCTAGATGAGAATCCAATGACTTCTTAATGTCCGCTAATGTTTTTGGCATGTCGCTTACACCTCACTAAGTATAAGCATAACACTTTTAAAAGGTTCTGTCAATTAAAAGTTTTATTTTAACAATTCACCAGTAAGTTTGTCAATCTTTTTTTCTTCATTCCGCAGAAAACCCCTGCGGAATTGATATGTCATTTTTTCTTTGCAACAAAAAAATCCTCATATAAAGCATTTGAGAGAATCGCAAACTCTTCGATAGTCAGTGTTTCTCCACGTCTGCCTGGATCCATATCTATTTTTTCAAATGCGTCTAAAATTTGTTGTTTTTTCTCTTTACCTTTTGGTAATGAAGATTGTAAATTATTTAAGATTGTTTTTCTACGCTGAACAAATGACCCTCTTGATATTTCAAACAGAAAGTCCTCATCCAACACATGGGCCGGGGCTTTATCTTTACGCGTCAGGTGAAGGACAGCAGACTCGACATTTGGTTGTGGCATGAATACTGTCTTAGGCACAATCATCGCTACTTCTGCGTCCATATAATACTGAATGGCAATAGACAGTGAGCCATATGCTTTTGTCCCAGGTAGGGCTGTTATCCGATCCGCGACTTCCTTTTGCATCATGATGACCATGCCTGAGATTGGTACTTTTCCTAAAAGGAATTTCATAATAATAGGTGTCGTCACATAATAGGGCAAGTTCGCTACAACAACGACATCGTCATAATCCGTGAAGTGCTCTTCTACCACTTGGGCCAAGTCTGCCTCCAATATATCCTGATGCACGATCGTCACGTTGTTGTAAGGCGACAATGTATCCTCCAATACCGGCAATAGACGTCCATCAATTTCAAAGGCGACAACCTTGCCTGCACTTCTAGCAATATGCTCAGTCAATGCACCGATACCCGGTCCGATTTCAATCACACCCGTTTTCTCCGTTAACTCTGCATGTGACACGATATTACGCAAAATATTAGGGTCGATTAAGAAATTTTGCCCCAAGCTTTTTTTAAATGAAAAACCGTACTTATCGAGAATCTCTTTCGTCCTGACCGGAGTCGCGATATCTTTTCTCATTCATTTTCCTCCTTGTCGAGAACTTGTAATACTTCTCCCAATTGTTCATGGCTGATGCGAAACATTTCAAGCCGTTTCTTCAAGCCCTTGCCATTGACTTGTCCAATTTGTAGTAGCTCACTTAGCCGTTCGCGTCTTCTTTTAGCAGCAGGATGACCAATTAGCCTTGCCGCCATCAAATCAGCAAGCGGGATGTTGACAACAGGTTGGTCGTCTACCGTATAAACTGCGCTAATTGCACGCCTTATATCCTCATCATGTGCGTGCTCAATACCGAGTCCTTGACCATTCTTAGCAATCGTCAATTCCTTTTTCAAAAAGGCATGCTTGACGCCTGGGACACGCTCTTCAATAATTGCCCGGATGCGTCTCCCTGGAAAGTCAGGGTCAGTAAAAACAATAACCCCACGCGTTTCTAAAGCATGTTGAATACGGACAAGCGTCTTGTCGTCAATAGCAGACCCATTGGTTTCAATCGTGTCAGCACCCGTAGCGCGTTTAACGGCAACTGTATCCGATTTCCCTTCGACAACGATAATCTCTTTTATATTCACAAAAATCCTCTTTCCCATTGCATTCTTTCTTCAATTCTACTCTCTGGTTAGGTCGTTGTACAGAAAGGGATATGATCGATTATATCGAAGGATGCTTTAATCCACGGGAGGCACGTTATACCGTCACTTCAACAGAGACGATGGTATAACGTAAATATCCGTAGGACTAATTGCAGTCCTACGGATATTTATATCAATCGATAACTTTCATCTTCACTTGGCGCCGCCCAAATTTATAGGCCGCATTTTTCGTTGGTACATGAAGATCAATCTTCATGCCCTTAATTGCGCTACCTGTATCCCCAGCAATCGCATAGCCATACCCTTCCACCCATACTTTTGAACCGAGTGGAATAACATTTGGATCGACTGCAATCACTTTCAAGTCCGGATTCGCACGCAGATTAATACCTGTCTTTGTAATGCCTGAACAACCATTACAATACGCTGTATATGCCGTAGCTGTTACATAAAACTCCTGACCACCCGATGGGGCATCGGTATTACTACGAGATATGCCTACACCTGATCGTCCCGTGGATGCACTTGCCAGCATTACCTTCGAGCCAACTGCAACAATTTTCTTTTGTGGCTCCGTAATTACTTTTTCAGCTAACAGCTTACGGGAAACTTCCTTACCATTTTCTTTCACAACTTCGAACTCCCGTGAAACCGTTCCTTTCTTTCCTTCCTGGACTACTTTTTCCCGTCCTTTTAGCAAAGATGAATCGCTACGTGTTTCAACCGCGAAGCCCGCTGGCTCTTCCACTACATCGGTGACCTTTTCCACTCGTACAACCTCGACTACAGAGCCAGGCTTCAGATATCCCTCTGCCTTTCTATTTAGTCGGTCGTCATCATTCAGTTGAATGTTCTCTCTCTTTAAAAAGTCAGCGACCGTAGTCGAAGTAGACCAGACCTTCTTCTCTTCTCCCCCGTCATTCAGCATTACCTCGAACGCTTTGTGGACGGTAATCTCATTATCTGCTTCAAGCTTAGTCGATAAACCGGGATTTACATCGTCATACTCGGTTACGTTAATGCCAGCTAGCGCTAACGCTTCTCCAACCGTACTGCTCGTTGTCCAAATATCCGTATGCTCCTGATCGACCTGTATTGCAACTTGTTTCGACTGTTCCCACCTAATCGATAGACCGTCTTCGATAGATGTATTCACTGAGGGTGTTACTAAATCATGCTCGGCAACTTCAATTTCTTGTTCAGAAAGAAGATGACCTACTGTATGTGCGTGCGTCTTGATTTCAAGTTCTTCACCGTTCACCTGTAAAGTGACCGACTTCTGTGTCCCTTCAAAAAGGACAAGTGTTGTAATAGCAACAAATAGTGTAAGTGATACGACGGTTACGGCTATTTGTTTACTCCTCAATGACTGAAAGAACAGGTTTTCCATGATCCATTTTGACATGAAAAAAACTCCTCCTTTATCACTCGGCTGATTATAAAGGTTACTTTCGTACCTGTCAACCTATCCGAACTCATTTCCTCAAAAAACAAGAAGCCCTCCACATGAAAAGTATGGAAGACTTATTGGTAATTTATTCATTAGATATTAAATAATTTCATGGCGTTAGCAGTTGTTCTTTGCGCGACTTCCTCCACCGACAAATCCTTTAACCGTGCAATTTCCTTAGCTACTAACGTCACCCAAGCTGGTTCATTACGCTTGCCACGATAAGGATGCGGTGCCAAGTAAGGAGCATCCGTTTCAATCAATAAATGATCAAGTGAAATAGCAGCGGCAACTTCTTTTGGCATTCTTGCATTTTTAAACGTCACAGGCCCTCCAAGTGAAATCATGAAATTCATGGAAATACACGCTTGAGCCGTTTCCACACTGCCACCAAAACAGTGCATAATGCCGCCTGTTTTCTCCGCCTCTTCCTCCTTCAAAATACGGACAACATCCGCTGTCGCATCCCGATTATGAATAATGATAGGTAGGTTCACTTTCTGCGCCAGGCGAATTTGTTTTCTAAACAACTCCTGTTGAACATCCTTCGGTGACTTGTCCCAATAATAATCGAGACCTGTCTCACCGATGCCAACGACTTTCGGATGTGCGGCTAGTGATTCAATCCACGCCAAGTCTTCCTCTGTGCAGTCGACAGCATCGACAGGATGCCAACCGACAACTGCGTAAATGAATGCGTGCTGCTCCGCTAGCTCCATCGCTTTCACAATCGTCTTTCTGTCAAATCCAACTACTACCATTTTTTCCACTCCCGCCTCAAGGGCACGTCCGATAACTTCATCTATATCTTCTTCATATTGGTCCGCATTTAAATGGACATGTGTATCGATAAACATAAACTTTTCCGCCTCGCTATCTGCTTATTTTGATTAATTTCACAATAGAGCAATCAACCTTCAAATCCGAACGAAGTTGATTTTCGCTTGAGGCAGATGCTTTCTACAGACACGTCATCAGTCCATTGGATCCGCCGCCCTACGTGCAATCAACGAGTATTAAACCTGACAATTTAAGAACAATGAAATAAATAATCCTATAAATGTTCGTGTCTTTAATTAGAAAAGATAATTATGAATTTGATTCATTTATAAAGAAAAAACGGCGTTTCCATGAGGGACGCCGTTGCTATTTTTGATTACTGTCTAGTTTTCAGGCGCCAGCCCTTCCAATCGCTTCAGCGCTTGTCGAGGCTAAACAGTGCCTTACGCTTTTCTTATTTCACTTGCGCTCCATTTTCCAACTCAGGATCAACGGTTGCTAATTTCAACACGCCATCCGATTTCCCCGCCAAAATCATACCTTGTGATAGTTCTCCGCGTAATTTGACCGGTTTCAAATTGGCTACTACAATCACTTTCTCACCAATCAACGCCTGCGGCTCATAATGCTCGGCAATACCCGACACTACTTGACGCTGCTCATAGCCAAGATCCAATTGTAGCTTCAATAGCTTATCGGCTTTCGGAATTTTCTCGCACGCCGTCACTGTCGCCACACGTAAATCGACCTTCATGAAGTCCTCAAATGTGATTTCATCCACCTCGGCAACTTCCGCTTCGAGCCTTTCCTTTGGCTTATTTTCAGCTGGAGCTGTGATGGCCATTTGATCGCGAATATAAACGATTTCAACATCTGAATCCAAGCGTGGGAAAATCGGTACACCTTTGTCTACCACTTTCGTCCCCGCCGGAATGACATCGAACTGGCCAAGCGTATCCCAAGCAAGCAACGCCTCATCCAAACCAAGCTGTGACATAATCTGTTTCGGCGACTCCGTCATAAATGGCTGCAGGAGCACCGCAATATGACGGAGTGAAATGGCTAGATGCGCCATAACAGACGCCAACTTGCCGTTATCTGCCTCTTCTTTCGCTAAAACCCACGGAGACGTTTCATCAATATATTTGTTCGTCCGTGAAACGAGCGCCCATAATTCAGATAGCACAGTACTAAATTGCATATCTTCCATCGAAGCTTCGTATTTCTCTACTGTTTTGGTGATGAAATCCTTCAAACTGGCATCGTACTCTGTCGCTACAAGCCCTGTTGTTGGAATATTTCCATCGAAATATTTATTAATCATAGAAATTGTTCGGTTTAATAAATTTCCTAAATCATTCGCAAGATCATAATTCGTTCGTTCAATGAAGGATTCTGGTGAAAATACGCCATCCTGCCCAAATGGTAATTCACGAAGAAGGAAATAACGTGTTGCATCCAAACCGTAACGCTCAACAAGCATTTCAGGATAGACGACATTCCCTTTAGACTTCGACATTTTACCATCCTTCATCATAATGAAGCCATGTGCAAATACTTTTTTCGGCAACGGTAAATCCAGTGCCATTAGGAAAATCGGCCAGTAAATGGTATGGAAACGAACAATATCTTTTCCTACAACATGGACGTCAGCCGGCCAGTATTTATTGAACAACGAATCGTCTTTAGACTGATACCCAAGTGCCGTAATATAGTTTGTCAACGCATCGACCCATACATAGATGACATGCTTCGGATCTCCAGGTACTTTAATGCCCCAATCGAATGACATACGGGACACAGACAAGTCTTCAAGACCCGGTTTGATGAAGTTATTGACCATCTCATTTTTACGTGATACCGGTTCGATGAACGTCGGGTTATCCTCGTAAAACTTCAGCAGTCTGTCTGCGTATTTCTTCATATTAAAGAAGTACGATTCTTCCTTCACTTTTTGAACAGCACGTCCACAGTCCGGACAATTGCCATTATCAAGCTGCGCCTCCGTGTAATACGTTTCACAAGGTACGCAATACCAGCCCTCGTACTCCCCTTTGTAAATGTCACCATTGTCGAGAAATATTTTGAATATCTTTTCGACCGTCTCTTTATGTCGCTCCTCAGTCGTCTGAATAAAGTCATCATAAGAAATATCCATGATACCCCATACTTTTTTCGCAACTTCTGCAATACCATTCACATATTTCTGTGGTGGAAGTCCTGCTTCCTCGGCTTTTTCTTGTATTTTTTGACCATGCTCGTCCATTCCCGTTAGAAAGCGTACATCGTATCCGCGAAGTCTTTTGTAGCGGGCCATAGCATCCGAAGCAACGGTTGTATAAGCCGTGCCTATATGGAATTTTCCACTCGGATAATAAATTGGTGTTGTAATATAAAATGTGTTTTTCTGATCTGCCACGAATATTCCTCCAGTGTAATTAAATATACCTTCTATTCTATCGAAAGCATCTCACCGATACAATCAAATTCCTTATTCAACTCTGGTAAACCTGGTCCCATATGCTTTAAAACCACTTTGAAAACTATACTATTATTTATATTATAGTTTTAAGTAAGTTGTATTGACGTTAATTGGAAGTCTTGGTATGATAAAAAGCAGACAAGAGAATTTTGTCGAATTTTGACGAAAAACTATAAATTGGAAGGAGTTCTTATTATGAAATCTACTGGTATTGTAAGAAAAGTTGACGAGCTAGGACGCGTTGTTATTCCAATCGAACTACGCCGTACACTCGGTATCGCTCAGAAAGACGCTTTGGAAATTTATGTGGATGAAGACAAAATCATCTTGAAGAAATATATGCCTAATATGACATGCTCAATTACAGGCGACGTGTCTGACAACAACCTACGTTTAATTGATGGAAAATTGATTTTGAGCCCTGAAGGCGCAAAACAATTGATTCAAGAAATTCAAGAAAACCTTCAAAAGTAATCTTACTATAACAATATCCAGGACGATTCTTCGTTCTGGATATTGTTATACACAAAAGAGGTAACATCACTCATTTTCTACATGGTATTCCTTATAAACTTCGCGTCTGCTCATACCCCGTTCATTAGCTACTTCTCGGATGGCATCCTTCGATCGAAGTTCTTTTCTCTCCATTACTTCAATCACATGGTGACGCACATCTATAGCACTCCACCAGACATCCTGCTGCTCTTCAACAATACCGTCACTACCCTCAATAACAATACAAAACTCTCCACGTATCTCACTTGATTCTACCCATAAGACAGCTTCTTCAAGCGTGCCACGCAGAAACTCCTCAAAGCGCTTCGTCAATTCCCTTGCTAACGTTACACGACGTGTTTTGCCAAAGCTACCTTCAAGCGCACGCAGAGTCTCTTTCAGTCTATGAGGGGCCTCATACAAAATAACAGTCTCTTCTCGTCGTTTTAAAGCCTCCAACTGGCTTGTCCGTTCTTTTTTCTGTCGGGATATAAAACCAACAAATAAAAAAGGTTGCGGGACTAATCCAGATGCGACTAATGCACTGATTGCTGCATTGGCTCCTGGTACAGGTACAACATCGTAGCCGGCAGTAATTGCCTTGGCTGCAATATCTGCTCCTGGATCTGAAATACACGGCATTCCCGCGTCACTGACAAGCGCGATGGACTTCCCCTCCGCGAGCATCGTTAAAATTTTTTCCCCGCCAACCTCTATATTATGTTCGTGGTAGCTCAAGAGCGGTGTCTTAATCTCAAAATGATTACACAGTCTAATTGTATTACGCGTATCTTCAGCAGCAATCGTATCCACCTCTTTCAAAATACGAATCGCGCGAAACGTCATATCCTCTAAATTCCCAATCGGTGTTCCGACGAGAAATAATTTGCCACCGCCTAGTTCAGCACTCTTTTGTGACTTCATCCGACATCCGCCCCTTTACAATGTATCGCTCTTTTGCTTCCCTTTTTAATTGTTTAAATTGATATTCTGCCTGCATCGCTTCACGTTTTGTTTCAAAACGCTCATGGTAAATACAGCGAACAGGTCTTTTTGCACGCGTATATTTTGCGCCTTTCCCTTCATTATGTACACGGACACGCCTCTCCAGGTCATTGGTATAACCGGCATAATAGGAGCCATCTTTACATTCCAGCACATAGAAGAGGTGATTAGCCTTGTTGTCCATACAGAAGCACCCTCACTTCATCCGTATATTCACCATCAGCACCATATACATAGAGCGGGGGCAATACTTTCAAATCTGGCTTCCCATCCTTAATCCCTTCGATAAGCAATGTATTCGCTTCTTTTCCTTCCTTCGGATAGACAAAGCGAATTCGCTTCGGCTCCAGTCGATTTGCACGCATTGCAGTAATAATATCCAGTAAACGCCCAGGCCGATGAACAAACGCAGCTTTCCCACCTTGTTTTAACAAAGCACTCGCCGATTGGATTGCTTGCTCAAGCGTTAAATGGATTTCATGTCTTGCAATCGTCACATGCTCCGACAAATTCTTTTCACTCGCCTCATGTGCTGGGAAGTAAGGTGGATTGCATGTCACCGTATCGTATGTTTCATAACCGATTTTTGCAGCGATACCAACGACATCATCATTGACGATACGAATCCTATTTTCCAAACCATTATAATGAACGCTTCTTTCTGCCATATTTGCAAGTCTCTCCTGCAACTCAACCGCAGTAATATCGGCATTCGTCCGAGCACTCAAAAATAACGGTATTGCACCATTCCCTGCACATAGGTCCACAATTTTCCCCGAACGGATCGGCACATACGCAAACCTTGCCAATAATACCGCATCCAATGAAAATGAAAAGACAGACGGACTTTGGATAATACGTAAGTCTTCCGCCAACAAAAAGTCAAGACGCTCATCATCTCGTAAAATTTCCTCCATATTCTACACTCCTCATAAAATCCGCAGACCAACAGGATGTCGGTCATACAACTGTTGCCTTCCTATTTGTCTGAATTCAGATAAAAAAGCCGATGCCTACATTGCAATAGGATCGGCTCATTTCACACATTTTGTTTATTTAAAAAAGATAGACAAAACAAACAGTCCTCCCCTTTTCTGCTTCCTCCATAATGGACGTTGCAGACGTGGAACCCTTCGTTATAAAGGCGCGCTAAATTGTCGACGCCTTCTCCAATGTCTACTGTACTCGATTTTTTACTGTGTTGATTTTTATCCACAACTTGTGTTTGCCCATCTATTTCTTCCAGCCGCTCTCGCAAATGATGGTTTTCAAGTTGAAGTGAATGATTCTCTTCCGTCATTTGTGCGACAAATCCAATCAATTCATGAAATTGCTTATGCATGGAGCCGAGTTGTTGTTCAAATTCCATCACTCTGTCCAGAAAGTTCCTTTCTTTCAACTATCTCACCTCATCATTTCGTCAATTGAGCCACATTATTTTGTTGCCCCATTAATTCTTCCAACGTATACTCCAATACATGATCCTGGTCCGCCAGGCTTACTTGAAGCAAACGTTCAAGAAGGTTAAGGCCGACCACCCTACCAGGTCCATCCGGTGTTTTAACATGTGTTCCAATATCAGGCATTAGTGCTTTCGCTTCTTCATACTCATCATTTTCATACTTCAGACAGCACATGAGACGACCGCAAAGCCCGGATATCTTCGATGGGTTGAGTGATAAGTTCTGATCCTTCGCCATTTTAATAGAAACCGGCTCAAAGTCACCCAAAAATGTCGAACAGCAAAGCATCCGACCACATGGGCCAATTCCACCAAGCATCTTCGCCTCATCGCGTACACCTATTTGACGAAGCTCGATACGCGTTCGGAAAATTGCCGCTAAGTCTTTCACAAGATTTCGGAAGTCAACACGACCTTCTGCTGTAAAATAGAAAACAATCTTATTACGATCGAATGTATATTCAACATCAACAAGCTTCATTTCCAATTTATGTTCATGGATCTTGTCGACACCTGTTGTGAAAGCTCTTTCTGCCTCTAGACGATTCTCTTCTACCTTTTCAAGATCTTCCGTCTGTGCTGGACGAATGATTCTTTTGAGTGGTAGTACAACATCATGTTCTTCTACTTCCCTCACACGACCCGCAACTTTACCGTATTCAATCCCGCGGACAGTCTCAACGATGACATAATCTCCTTCATTGAGTATAAATTCAACTGGATCGAAATAATATATTTTACCCGCTTTTTTAAAACGGACTCCTACAACTTTATACAACAAGTAACCCCTCCTGCATGCTGAGCACCAATTGTTCCATTAAAAGCGTGCGATTCATATTGCCGTGCAACTGCTTTTTCGCTTGCAAAATTGCCTCCATATTAGCAGACAATCGACTATATGTCATCTTCATCGAAAGACTCCTGAAAAATTCTTGCTGATCCGGAAATGCCGGCGTTGACTGCAAGCCCGCTTTAGATGCCACCACATCTCGATAAGCATATAGTAACAAATCAAGACCGCGTTCAGCTTCTTCCTTCTCTTTAAATAAAGGAGACCATTCCGATTGGATAAATAACAAAGCTTCATGGACATGTCGATCTGATGCTTCAACCAATTTTAACACTGTCTTTCGCATGTGTGCAAATTGATCGTCACCGGCAAGCCGAAATGCTTCATCCGGACTGGCCGTCACCATCGTCACTGTTGCCGCCATTGACGAAGTAATCCCTTGTTCAACAAGCCCTTTTATCATCACTTCTCTCGATGGTGGAAGAAAAGAAATTCGCTGACAACGCGATTGAATTGTCGGCAAAATGGATTGATAAGCGTCTGTTAACAAAATCGCCGTTACATCCCCCTCAGGTTCCTCTAGAAACTTCAGAAGCGTATTCGCCGCTGCAACATTCATGCGATCAGCCTTTGAGATAATATAAATCTTCCTACCTGATTCATACCCTTTTTTCGTCATATTATAGATCAGTGTAGACATTTGCTCTTTTTTTATATCTTGTCCATCTGGTTGAATCATGGTGACGTTAGGGTGATTACGGGATGTGACACGTCGACAGGAATGGCATGTTTCACATGGAACAAAGTTTTCAGGTTGACTGCATAGAAGAAGTTGAGCAAAAAAAAGGGCCGCCAATTCTTTTCCTGTGCCAGATTCACCATCAAATAGATACGCATGTCCAATTCGTCCATTTTTATAAGAAGAGCTTAATCGTTCCGTGACAATTTTCTGCTCTTCAAAAAGTCGCTGATTCATTTCCTCTGACACACCCCTTATTTTGAAAAAAGCCCGTGTTTCTTATATGACAGAAAACACGGGTTCACATGTATAGATTAATGAGAAGACCTTTAATCTCGCCAATTTTAGCTAATAAATCGACAGATGTCTTCTCTTCATTCAACAAGTCTTCTGCTAATTCAATCAACCGTTCGTCTATCGTCTCGACAAGTTTCAAACGACGCCCCTCACCAAAACGATTCCACGAATGAGACTGCTTCAACCCCATTCCCGACTCAACAGCTTCCTTGAGAAAACGTCGGACAAGCATTTTAAACTTAGCCATATCTCGTAAATTACGCGAGCGCGCAATTCGATCGCCAGCTGATGAAATATCGCCAAGCAACCTAGTGATTTGCTCACCATGAAGGCGCTGCTCTTGTTTGACAACCATTTGACCAAACCTTGCTCCGCCTTGTGGTGTTTGCAAGGGGTCCTTTCTCATCTTATCAAGACCGGCACGGTAATCACCATTGACCTTCATTTCGCTTCACCTCGGTTCATCAAAAATGATGAAAATGTTCAATTGGTAGAACGAATACCGTTGCCCCACCAACTTCAACTTCAACCGGATAAGGAATGTATGAATCGGCATTACCACCCATTGGAGAAACAGGCGCTACCATTTGATCTCGTGAACGGCAATTTTCCCGGATAAGTTCAAGTGCCTTTGGAATAAGGCTATCATCGGTACCAATAAGAAACGTTGTATTTCCCGACCTTAGAAATCCTCCCGTACTGGCTAATTTGGTTGCTCGGAAATCGTTTTTAGTCAACGCCGCAGACAACCGGTTACTATCCTGATCCTGTACAACTGCCACAATTAATTTCACGGTAATCTCCCCTTTTTTTCCGCTTTCCACTATTATATCATGAATTGGCTGATTACATGAGTCGCGCGCATATAATTTCCCAAACGTTTTCCGTTACTTCCATTTCAGAAAGAGAAGCATCCGTCTGAACAATCCGATTCGGATAACGGCGAATGATTTCTTGATATCCTTCATAAACCTTACGGTGAAAATCAAGACTCTCCTTATCTAACCGATTTTGTTCACGTTCATCATTTTTCGAAATACGTGCCAATCCTATTTCTGGGTCAATATCAAAGAAAACAGTCAAATCAGGCATTGTATTGCCAATTGCAAACTCATTTATAGACAATACCTCGTCAATGCCAAGCCCTCTCCCATGCCCCTGATAGGCTAGCGAACTATCTACAAAACGGTCACACAACACAATCGAACCGCCATGGAGTGCAGGCATCACCTTTTCTGCAAGATGCTGCCTTCTTGCGGCTGCGTAAAGCAGTGCTTCTGTCTTTGCATCCATTTCTTGATGGTGATTATCCAAAATGATATCACGAATTTTCTCCGCTATACGTATACCACCCGGTTCACGCGTGAGTAGTACATCACGCCCCTCAACCTTTAAGCGATTATACAACTCTGCAATAACCGTCGTCTTACCTGCCCCTTCAGGCCCTTCAAATGTTATAAAAACACCTTTCTGTACCATACTATTCCTCCGTCCCTTCCTTTACGACAACTATTTGCCCTTCATTGACCCGAATGGCCCCTTGAAACTTTGCTCCCATTTGACGTAAACTCGTCAGCGATTGAATATGCTCATCTCCAACCTTTTCTCCACCGACTAGCAGTGGAATCCCTGGTGGATAGGGAATGATAGACGCCGCGACCACACGACCCACCGCTTCATCATACGAAATCCACTCTGTCTCCATTTGTGCCAATTCTCTGGCTGTATATATCAGTTGAGAGATTCCTTCATTAAGTAAAGGCATCTCAAGTACATCCTGTTTTCCACCCACTAGGTGTAACCGAGTAATGGCAGACCCCATCCTCTTAGCAATCTCCTCGAAGGGATAATCCGTACCCACCTTCAACAGTGGCAAAACGAAAAGCACTTGATACGGATCTGCAAGCTCTGCATAAACGCCCTCCGCCTCTAACTCCTTCTGTAATTTAAACCCCGAACAGCCCTTAACTCGGATCATTAGCTTTAACAGATCATCTGACTCAACTAGCTGTAGCCCCGGAATCGTCGCTAATTGTTCCATAAAAGCCAATCGTCTCTCCATCAACAAAACCTTATCCTCTTCATCATAAGCCTCTATATAAGCCCGTGCGTCATCCAATGAAGCCATCAATACATACGATGGACTACTTGACTGTAGCATTTGCAAATAATGCGCAACCTTTTCAGTAGAAACAAGTTCTGACCTTACATGCAAGAACGAAGCCATTGTCATGGCCGGCAATGTTTTATGTGCGGAATGGACAACAACATCCGCCCCCATATCCAACGCCGAGCGAGGAAATGGATCTCCCGCAGCAAAATGGGCTCCATGGGCCTCATCGACTAAGACTGGAACCCCATATGTATGACAAGCTCTTATCATCTCTTCTAAATCTGCTCCCGTCGTTCCATAATAAGTCGGATGCGTCACAACAACTGCCTTTGCATCCGGATACGCTTCTAGCGCTTCGCAAACTTGCCCGACAGTCATTGTCCCAGCTGTCTTTGTTATCTCATCCCAACCTGGCGAAACAAGCACCGGCCTCGCACCCGTCAGCTCAATCGCATGGAACACCGACTTATGCGCATTACGCTGAACGATAATCGTATCACCAACGCTGCACGTCGCGTAGATCATCGCCAAGTTTCCGACTGTAGAGCCATTCACAAGGAAAAAACTTTGATTTGAGCAATAAAATGAGGAAAGCTTCCGCTGTGCCACTGCGATCGCCCCATCCGGCTCATGAAGGTCATCTAGCCCCGTTAACTCTGTCAAATCATAACGAAGTACCGAACGTAAATCTGCCGGCAACCCCGACAGACTCCCCCCTTTATGCCCTGGCACGTGAAATGAAACAGGAGCTGCTGCATTGAATTTTAATAGCGCCTCAACAAGTGGGCGGTTCGGATTTCCCATCGTGAATCACACTTCCTTTACCTATCTCTATTATAGAGGATACTTGGGATTTATTCAGTCCGTAGAATAGAAAACTTAGTAATTATATGGATTTAAGCGCGTTTTCATTAAAATTAAACAACAAAAAAGCCATTACCCAATTGGTAATGACCATGTGCCCGGCGACGTCCTGAAAACCCTTGCTTTGATTTACGCAAAAAACGCGTAAATCACGCAGAAACGAAAGGTTCCCTTTCGTTTTGCAGCGGGAAACCCCCAACTACCATCGGCGCTCGAGCCTAACTTCCGTGTTAAAACCCGTGCGTGATTTACACAAAGGGCGTGTAAATCACGCAAAATGTTAAGATTCTAAAGGAATCTTAACGTCTGGCTGCGAAAGGCGATGCGCGGCAGATTTCTTCGTCAGCTTCAGTCGTCCGGTTCTCGCGTATATCATGCGCTCCGATCCTCCTACCTTCGCTTCCTCGAACTCCACCACACCTCCCCTTTCTCGCATTCCATTGAACTAGTTCAAAAGATGAACCTTTGGTTTTTTAGGTACTAAAAAAGCCATTACCTAATTGGTAATGACCATGTGCCCGGCGACGTCCTACTCTTGCAGGGGGAAACCCCCAACTACCATCGGCGCTGAAGAGCTTAACTTCCGTGTTCGGGATGGGAACGGGTGTGACCTCTTCGCCTTCGTCACCAGACTATGTTGAGCTTGTTCACTCAAAACTGAATAATACGACAGTGTGTTTCACAAATCAGGGCCAACCTGCCCTTTTTACTAGAAGGTTAAGTCCTCGTTCGATTAGTATCTGTCAGCTCCACACGTCGCCGCGCTTCCACCCCAGACCTATCAACCTCATCTTCTTTGAGGGAACTTACTTACTTGCGTAATGGGAAATCTCATCTCGAGGGGGGCTTCATGCTTAGATGCTTTCAGCATTTATCCCGTCCACACATAGCTACCCAGCGATGCCTTTGGCAAGACAACTGGTACACCAGCGGTGTGTCCATCCCGGTCCTCTCGTACTAAGGACAGCTCCTCTCAAATTTCCTGCGCCCGCGACGGATAGGGACCGAACTGTCTCACGACGTTCTGAACCCAGCTCGCGTACCGCTTTAATGGGCGAACAGCCCAACCCTTGGGACCGACTACAGCCCCAGGATGCGATGAGCCGACATCGAGGTGCCAAACCTCCCCGTCGATGTGGACTCTTGGGGGAGATAAGCCTGTTATCCCCGGGGTAGCTTTTATCCGTTGAGCGATGGCCCTTCCATGCGGAACCACCGGATCACTAAGCCCGTCTTTCGACCCTGCTCGACTTGTAGGTCTCGCAGTCAAGCTCCCTTATGCCTTTGCACTCTACGAATGATGTCCAACCATTCTGAGGGAACCTTTGGGCGCCTCCGTTACTCTTTAGGAGGCGACCGCCCCAGTCAAACTGTCCACCTGACACTGTCTCCTGCCCCGATAAGGGGCATGGGTTAGAAGTCCAATACAGCCAGGGTAGTATCCCACCAACGCCTCCTCCGAAGCTGGCGCTCCGGAATCTTAGGCTCCTACCTATCCTGTACAGGCTGCACCGGAATTCAATATCAGGCTACAGTAAAGCTCCACGGGGTCTTTCCGTCCTGTCGCGGGTAACCTGCATCTTCACAGGTATTATAATTTCACCGAGTCTCTCGTTGAGACAGTGCCCAGATCGTTACGCCTTTCGTGCGGGTCGGAACTTACCCGACAAGGAATTTCGCTACCTTAGGACCGTTATAGTTACGGCCGCCGTTTACTGGGGCTTCAATTCAAAGCTTCGCTTGCGCTGACCTCTCCTCTTAACCTTCCAGCACCGGGCAGGCGTCAGCCCCTATACTTCACCTTACGGTTTTGCAGAGACCTGTGTTTTTGCTAAACAGTCGCCTGGGCCTATTCACTGCGGCTCTCTCGGGCTTTAACACCCTAACAGAGCACCCCTTCTCCCGAAGTTACGGGGTCATTTTGCCGAGTTCCTTAACGAGAGTTCTCTCGATCACCTTAGGATTCTCTCCTCGCCTACCTGTGTCGGTTTGCGGTACGGGCACCTCCCGCCTCGCTAGAGGCTTTTCTTGGCAGCGTGAAATCAGGGACTCCGGAGATTAATCTCCTCGCCATCACAGCTCAATGTTATAGGAACGGGATTTGCCTCATTCCACACCTTACTGCTTAGACGCACATAACCAACAGTGCGCTCACCCTATCCTACTGCGTCCCCCCATTACTCAAACGGCGGGGAGGTGGTACAGGAATATCAACCTGTTATCCATCGTCTACGCCTTTCGGCCTCGACTTAGGTCCCGACTAACCCTGAGCGGACGAGCCTTCCTCAGGAAACCTTGGGCATTCGGTGGAAGGGATTCTCACCCTTCTTTCGCTACTCATACCGGCATTCTCACTTCCAAGCGCTCCACCAGTCCTTACGGTCTAGCTTCAACGCCCTTGGAACGCTCTCCTACCACTGATACCAAAGGTATCAATCCACAGTTTCGGTGATTCGTTTAGCCCCGGTACATTTTCGGCGCAGCGCCACTCGACCAGTGAGCTATTACGCACTCTTTAAATGATGGCTGCTTCTGAGCCAACATCCTGGTTGTCTGGGCAACGCCACATCCTTTTCCACTTAACGAATACTTGGGGACCTTAACTGGTGGTCTGGGCTGTTTCCCTCTCGACTACGGATCTTATCACCCGCAGTCTGACTCCCAAACATAAATCATCGGCATTCGGAGTTTGTCTGAATTCGGTAACCCGGGATGGGCCCCTAGTCCAAACAGTGCTCTACCTCCGAGATTCTTAAGTTTGAGGCTAGCCCTAAAGCTATTTCGGAGAGAACCAGCTATCTCCAGGTTCGATTGGAATTTCACCGCTACCCACACCTCATCCCCGCATTTTTCAACATACGTGGGTTCGGGCCTCCAGTAAGTGTTACCTTACCTTCACCCTGGACATGGGTAGATCACCTGGTTTCGGGTCTACGACCCCATACTCATTCGCCCTATTCAGACTCGCTTTCGCTGCGGCTCCGCATTCACTGCTTAACCTTGCATGGAATCGTAACTCGCCGGTTCATTCTACAAAAGGCACGCCATCACCCATTAACGGGCTCTGACAACTTGTAGGCACATGGTTTCAGGATCTATTTCACTCCCCTTCCGGGGTGCTTTTCACCTTTCCCTCACGGTACTGGTTCACTATCGGTCACTAGGGAGTATTTAGCCTTGGGAGATGGTCCTCCCGGATTCCGACGGAATTTCACGTGTTCCGCCGTACTCAGGATACACTCTGGAGAGAATGGACTTTCGACTACGGGGCTTTTACCCGCTACGGCGGACCTTTCCAGGTCGCTTCGCCTAATCCATTCCTTTGTAACTCCGTATAGAGTGTCCTACAACCCCAGGAAGCAAGCTTCCTGGTTTGGGCTTTTCCCGTTTCGCTCGCCGCTACTCAGGGAATCGATGTTTCTTTCTCTTCCTCCGGATACTTAGATGTTTCAGTTCTCCGGGTCTGCCTCGTTTACGCTATGTATTCACGTAAACGTACTGCCCCATTATGGGCAGTGGGTTTCCCCATTCGGAAATCTCCGGATCAAAGCTTACTTACAGCTCCCCGGAGCATATCGGTGTTAGTGCCGTCCTTCTTAGGCTCCTAGTGCCAAGGCATCCGCCATGCGCCCTTTCTAACTTAACCTTTTGGGTTCAATCCGCTTAACGCTTCATGAATTCCATTGGTGACTTTTCATCAACAGCGATGTATCCGAAAAAGTCGTAAAAAGGTATTGCAATCGTAAATAACAAGTTATTTACGTGGTTGATTCTTGATTTGTTACTATCAATGTCGTTTTATCCAGTTTTCAATGAACAAGTTTAAAAAAGGCATCTCTTATTATAAAAGATAAACCTTCAAAACTGAACGCAAAACGTCAACTTGCAGACCCCTAGGGTCTACATTCCGAATAATTCCTTAGAAAGGAGGTGATCCAGCCGCACCTTCCGATACGGCTACCTTGTTACGACTTCACCCCAATCATCTGTCCCACCTTCGGCGGCTGGCTCCCGTAAGGGTTACCCCACCGACTTCGGGTGTTACAAACTCTCGTGGTGTGACGGGCGGTGTGTACAAGACCCGGGAACGTATTCACCGTGGCATGCTGATCCACGATTACTAGCGATTCCGGCTTCATGGAGGCGAGTTGCAGCCTCCAATCCGAACTGGGAATGATTTTATGGGATTGGCTCCCCCTCGCGGGTTGGCAACCCTCTGTATCATCCATTGTAGCACGTGTGTAGCCCAGGTCATAAGGGGCATGATGATTTGACGTCATCCCCACCTTCCTCCGGTTTGTCACCGGCAGTCACCTTAGAGTGCCCAACTAAATGCTGGCAACTAAGATCAAGGGTTGCGCTCGTTGCGGGACTTAACCCAACATCTCACGACACGAGCTGACGACAACCATGCACCACCTGTCACCACTGTCCCCGAAGGGAAAGGCGTATCTCTACACCGGGCAGTGGGATGTCAAGACCTGGTAAGGTTCTTCGCGTTGCTTCGAATTAAACCACATGCTCCACCGCTTGTGCGGGTCCCCGTCAATTCCTTTGAGTTTCAGCCTTGCGGCCGTACTCCCCAGGCGGAGTGCTTAATGCGTTAGCTGCAGCACTAAGGGGCGGAAACCCCCTAACACTTAGCACTCATCGTTTACGGCGTGGACTACCAGGGTATCTAATCCTGTTTGCTCCCCACGCTTTCGCGCCTCAGCGTCAGTTACAGACCAGAAAGCCGCCTTCGCCACTGGTGTTCCTCCACATCTCTACGCATTTCACCGCTACACGTGGAATTCCGCTTTCCTCTTCTGTACTCAAGTCCCCCAGTTTCCAATGACCCTCCACGGTTGAGCCGTGGGCTTTCACATCAGACTTAAAGGACCGCCTGCGCGCGCTTTACGCCCAATAATTCCGGACAACGCTTGCCACCTACGTATTACCGCGGCTGCTGGCACGTAGTTAGCCGTGGCTTTCTAATAAGGTACCGTCAAGGTACGGGCAGTTACTCCCGTACGTGTTCTTCCCTTACAACAGAGCTTTACGATCCGAAAACCTTCTTCGCTCACGCGGCATTGCTCCATCAGACTTTCGTCCATTGTGGAAGATTCCCTACTGCTGCCTCCCGTAGGAGTCTGGGCCGTGTCTCAGTCCCAGTGTGGCCGATCACCCTCTCAGGTCGGCTACGCATCGTCGCCTTGGTAGGCCATTACCCCACCAACTAGCTAATGCGCCGCGGGCCCATCCTACAGTGACAGCCGAAACCGTCTTTCAGAGTTGGTTCATGCGAACCAACTGATTATTCGGTATTAGCCCCGGTTTCCCGGAGTTATCCCCATCTGTAGGGCAGGTTGCCCACGTGTTACTCACCCGTCCGCCGCTAACTTCTGGGAGCAAGCTCCCATCCATTCGCTCGACTTGCATGTATTAGGCATGCCGCCAGCGTTCGTCCTGAGCCAGGATCAAACTCTCCATAATAGAAGAAAATGAATAGCTCATTTCTTGCTGGCATTAAATTAATAATGTCATGTGTTTTGCTCGGGTGCGTTAAGCACCTTTGCTGTATTTCGTTGACGTTTTGCTGTTCAGTTTTCAAGGTTCATATAGTAGAGAAACCAATCTATGTTTCTTCCTATTTCGTCTGCCTCACTGGCGACTTATATAAGATTACATCATCAACATTCGGATGTCAACACTTTTAAAAAACTTTTTATAAGAAAACTGCGAAAGTGCATAGCGCCGCTACTCCAGGGATACCTAACACCGCAAGTAATAGACCCGAGGCAATGTTTACAGGAACGTAGACTCCAACAAATCCTCCTGCGATGTTCATAGCAAAAAGAACTAAAAATGCAAATGCCAATCGGAACCAATACACGGATAAGCGCTCTAACACTTTTTGAATCTGCTTCTTATCCATCACCATTAATAGCAGAAGAACTAATCCAATAACTAAAACACCAATAACTTTCACGGGAAACACCCCTTTCAAATGAATGATCCATTCTATGCAATCCCGTGAAGATATATTAGTCTCTTCCTAATCGACGAGCCTTTGCTTCTTTGAATAAATAAAAATGTTTACTTTCAGCAATTTTCCGTTGCACCATCACTTCTTGGTCATAATCATTGAGATATTTCTCATTCTCTCTTGCACGTTCCCATTCTTCCTTCGTTTCCATCATTAATGTACGAAGACGTTCGTCAAACTCAGCTTTAAGTTTTCTTTTTCGTCCAAACATCCAGGATGCCTCCTATAACTCTCGGCGGCCTTCTAGCGCCTTCGATAATGTCACTTCATCTGCATATTCGAGGTCTCCTCCAACTGGTAGTCCATGCGCAATTCTTGTTGTCATGATTCCAGATGGTCTTACAAGTCTCGAAATATACATCGCAGTCGCTTCACCTTCAATTGTAGGATTCGTAGCTAAAATTAATTCTTCAACCGTTTCATCCTGAAGACGTGTTAATAAGGAAGGAACATTAATATCTTCTGGACCAATCCCGTCCATTGGTGAGATTGCCCCATGAAGAACATGGTAAAGTCCTTTATAATCCCTCATCTTCTCCATAGCAATAACATCTTTCGTGTCTTGCACGACACAAATCATCGAGCCGTCACGACTCTTATCCTGACAAATATGACAAGGGTCAATATCCGTGATATGTCCACAAACCGAGCAATAACGTAAATTCCTCTTGGCGTCGACAAGTGCTTTTGCAAAATCTAACACTGTATCTTCCTTCATGCTTAATACAAAAAACGCCAGTCGGCCCGCTGTTTTGGGGCCGATACCTGGCAACTTCATAAAACTATCGATTAGTTTTGAGATTGGTTCAGGGTAATGCATCGATTTTCCTCCTAGAACATTCCAGGTAGGTTCAATCCTTTCGTGAATTGACCCATCGTAGAGTTCGTTAATTCTTCGGCCTTCGCCATTGCTTCGTTAGTCGCAATGACAACAAGGTCTTGTAGCATTTCAACATCTTCTGGATCAACAACGGATGGGTCAATAATCACATCGACAACTTGCTTATCGCCAGATACAATGACTTTCACCATACCGCCACCTGCTGCTCCTTCAAGACGCTTTTCACCAAGCTCTTCTTGTGCCTCAGCCATTTTCTTTTGCATTTTCTGCATTTGCTTCATCATACCTTGCATATTTCCCGCTCCACGCATATTCATTTCCTCCTCTTATTTGTTAGTCATCATGGACCTCTATGAATTCCTTGCCAAAAATCTTTTCTGCCTCTGTCACAATCGGATCTGTGTTTTCCTGTTCGGCTTCCTTCACGAATGACAACATATCTTCGGCGGCTGCCTCTTCAGGAGCGGATGATTCCTGCGGTTTTGCCAACCCACTTTTTTGGATGAACTCTCCCCGCACCTTTAACCAGCCTTCTTCAGGAACATACACAACTTCATACGCCTTGCCCGTTCGTGAACGTAAGGCATCCGATAAACCTGACCGAAGCGACGGATTTTCAGAAGCCATTAGACAATGGATTTCATACTTGAATTTTAACACAAAAGCATTCTCGGATGCCGCTACGGGCTCCGTTTCTCCAAGAAGTGCGGCATGTGATTTTTGCATAGTCTGCATCATCCCCGCCCACTCTTCCCTAATCGTCTGGATATCCTGTTTTGTCGCCGCCGTTAGCACTTCATGTATCTTACCAGTCGGGATTTTAAATGTCTGCGATGATTTCGAGACGTTTTTTCGTGGCTGTGCAGTTCTCTCCGCAGCCACTTGTACACTTACTCCACTAGCAATTTGCTGTTGCATATTCGCGATAACCCGCTCCAGCTCCGCTACTTTCTGCGCAAGCCCCGTGTCGGCGGCCTCATTGCTACCTGCCGATTGACTAGGACCACTATCAAGGTGAATCATTTTCAATAACGCAGATTCTATATATACCTTTGCATGATTGGAAAACCGCATCTCTTGCTGTGTTTTCGCCAGTACATCTATAAAAGCATATAAAATATCTGGATTAAATCTCTGCGCCATTTCTCCAAAACGCTCATCCCCTGATACGAGCTCCAGCAAGTTTTTCAAGTCTGGGGCTGTTCGTAGAAGAAGCAAATCCCTAAAGAAGGTAATCAAATCCTCCGCAAGCCTCGATACATCTTTCCCTTCCGCAATTAAGCGATCAAGTAATGAAAGTGCCACCCCAGCATCTTTGCTAAGTAATGCTTCCGCCAGCTGATGAAAAATGTCTTCACTAATCGAACCTGTGACAAGCAAAGCATCTTCAACAGTTAGCCGTTCTCCACTGAACGATACGACTTGGTCAAGCATACTTAGCGCATCTCGCATTCCGCCCGAGGCGGCTTGCGCAATTACCTTCAATGCCCCCTCATCAAACTCGATTCCTGTGTCTGCTAGTACAACCTTCATCCGATCCATAATATCAATCGGTGTGATCGGCTTGAAATCAAAGCGCTGACATCTTGAAATAATTGTTAGTGGTAGTTTGTGCGGTTCCGTCGTCGCCAAGATGAAAACAACATGTGATGGCGGTTCTTCGAGTGTTTTCAACAAAGCATTGAATGCAGAATTTGAAAGCATATGTACTTCATCAATAATATACACTTTAAAACGTGCATTCGACGGGGCAAATCGGACTTTCTCAATAATCTCACGCATTTCCTCTACACGCGAGTTCGAGGCTGCGTCGAATTCAATCACATCTGTATTCGAACCTTCTGTAATGCTCAGACATGTTGGACATTCATTGCACGGTTCTTTTGATGGACCATTTTCGCAGTTCAGCGCTTTTGCAAAGACTTTTGCGGCACTCGTCTTCCCTGTCCCCCTTGGACCCGAGAATAGATAAGCATGCGTCGTCTTATTATGAAGGAGGGCATTCTGAAGCGTCTGTTTTACATGTTGCTGCCCGGACATCTCAGCAAACGACTGAGGTCGATATACACGATAAAAAGCTTGATAAACCAACAGTTTTTCCTCCTTTTGACGCCATGCAATAATATTTCTAGTATAACACAAATAGCCTGAGTATAAATTTTTAAACATTCAATTACGCCTCGGCGTAATTGCGTCCAAATTTCGAATTGTGCCCGCTGAATGCGGGTATGCAGTCTAAGTTCCTGCTAAAGAAAATAAAAAACTCGCCCTAAAATGGACGAGTTGAATTATAAAATTAAAGCCGTGCACCTTCCTCTGGCAGCCGCACATAAGCGTTACTCCTGTCGCCAGCTCGGTCTAGGCGACCCCGCGGCACATGAAAAAGTCCACTTAATGCTGCTTCCTTCCGGACCTGACATGGTTCATGGGTTTCCATTGCGCGAGACCCAAACGTCAACACTACGTGCAAAAGGCAGACCCTACAATACGGACAGCCTCGAGAAGGAATTCAGTCTTGCTAGAGCGGATTGCAAGTGATAGGGCACCGCTACCTCCCCACCTAGCACGGCATTTCTTAGTATACTCATTGTCTCGTAAAAAATCAAATATTTATCCGTGAAGTTATTTCAATTATTTTATATTAGATAACCTGTTGACAGCGCGATCTAAACATGATAAATTGTATTTTGTTGATACGGAGGTATACCCAAGTTCGGCTGAAGGGAACGGTCTTGAAAACCGTCAGGCGGGTTAAACCGCGCGGGGGTTCGAATCCCTCTACCTCCTCCATATTTTCAACTTAGCGCATAAGTTTGGAGATTGAATTCGTTATTTGATAACGGATTTTTATTTTGGACATTTACTTAAAACCAAAAGAAGCAGACCCATTTTAGGGCCTGCTTCTTTTTCATTTACCGAACGATGGCACCTGCAATAGATGGCTTAATTGTTAAGCAGTCATAATAAGGAAATTCAGCCGCTAGTTTACTAGCTACGCCAGCCTCTTCCCCCTGCTTCACTGCGATGAACAGCGATGGACCAGCACCACTAATCGTCATTCCATATGCTCCGTAATCACGAGAAGTGGAACGAATTTTCTCAAAATCTGGAAATAAAGGCTTGCGATAAGGCTCATGAAAAATATCCTTTTCCATCATCTTGCCTGCGGTTTCCCAGTCTCCTTGTGCGATAGCTGCCGTCATCACGCTACTTGCAGCACTACCTGAAATCGCGACTGCATGTGGTAATTCGCCTGGAAGGAGCCCGCGCGACTCTTTCGTCGGTAATGCCTTTGGTGGAACAAGGATGATAACACCGATTTGAGGTTCCGGTAGATGAATAACGTCGATCTCACCCCCGTCAAAATAAGAAATCGTCACACCGCCCAGTAACGCAGCTGACACATTGTCGGCATGGCCTTCTAATTCGCTACCAATCAACACCTTATCCTTAGATGAAAGACTCAGTTTAAGCAACTGATTCGCAATTTCAATGCCACCTGCAATTGCTGTTGCGCTACTGCCAAGCCCTTTTCCAAGTGGGATATCCGATCGAACAACCAACTGTTGCGGAGTGACCACTCGATTATAACGTTTCGCCACATACTGAATCGTCGTCACAATCAGATTATCTTCCCCGCTGGCCAAACCCTGGTACTCTTCACCCTCGTATTGAACAAACCACTCTTCTGCCAACTTGACATCAACCGTCATATATAAAGCAAGCGCAAGTCCAATGCTATCAAAGCCTGGGCCAAGATTGGCCGTCGTAGCGGGTACGACGACTGAAAAATTGGCTTCCCCCATTACTTTGCTCCTTCTTTCAATTCATTCAATAACGCGTCAAATTGATCACGTGACAGTAATGACTTCTGTTCGTTCACCCTAATTGCTGTCTCAGGATCCTTCAGCCCATTCCCTGTCAACACACCAACAATCGTTGAACCTTTTTCAATCATTCCCGCATCCAGACGCTTTTTAATGCCCGCAATCGTTGCACATGATCCTGGTTCAGCAAAAACACCTTCCGTTGAAGCAATCAAGCTGTATGCTTCCAAAATCTCTTCATCCGTTACTGACAAAATTGCGCCGTTCGATTCTGCAAGTGCACCTTTCGCCAATTGCCAGCTCGCAGGATTACCGATACGGATTGCTGTTGCAACTGTTTCAGGGTTTTCAAATACACGGTCATAGACAATCGGTGCTGCCCCGTCTGCCTGTACACCAAGCAACGCTGGTAAAGCAGTTCCTTTGCGCTCTGCGTATTCTTTAAAGCCTTTCCAAGCCGCTGAAATATTGCCTGCGTTCCCTACTGGTAATGCAAAAATGTCCGGCACTCTCCCAAGCTGCTCAATCGCTTCAAAAGCAATCGTTTTCTGGCCCTCCAAGCGATACGGGTTAATAGAGTTCACAACTGCTACTTTTCCTTCGCCCGCCTCCCGAACCATATCAAGCGCCACGTCGAAGTTACCAGCAATCTCTACAATTTCTGCCCCGTACATTTTCGCTTGTGCTAATTTCCCAAGTGCAATTTTCCCTTCAGGAATAACAACAATCGTCCGCATCCCTGCACGCGCGCCATATGCCGCGGCAGATGCCGATGTATTCCCAGTCGATGCACAAATAAGGACTTCTTTCCCTTCCTCTTTGGCCTTCGCAACCGCCATCACCATCCCACGATCTTTGAAAGATCCAGTCGGATTCGTCCCTTCCGTTTTCACGTAAAGTTCGATTCCCCATTGTTTAGACAAATTCGTTAGGTGAATGAGTGGTGTATTTCCTTCCTGTAACGTCAATGCCGGCGTTTCCTCCGTCACTGGCAACCATTCCTTATACTCGTCAATCAATCCATTCCATCTTCTCATCATTATTCCCCCTCAACTCGGTAATGACTTAGTAAGCCAATGACCTCTGGTGTTTGATTTAATTCAGCGACAATATTTAAATGCTGTTTACGAGAAATTTGATGTGTAATGAAAATCAAATCCGCATCAGTCTCTGTTTTATCGGAGTGCTGAATAACCGTCGCTAAACTTGCACCTTGACTACTATAAATAGCTGTCAGCTTCGTAAGAACACCAATCTCATCCCTCACACGAATGCGATGGAAGTAACGCGCCAGCTTCGTTTCATCACTTTTCACCTTACGTTCATATTGAGGAGCGTGTGGCCTCTTCCCATTGACGCCCATCAGTAAATTACGACATGCGGCTACAATATCGCCTGTAACAGATGTTGCAGTCGGTAACGAACCAGCACCAGGACCATAGAACATTGTCTCCCCAACTGCATCTCCATACACATATACCGCGTTGAATTCATTGTTCACTGATGCCAATGGATGTGAATTTGGGAACAGAACGGGCTCAACTGCCACTTCAATACCATCCGAATTCTTCTTAGCAGACCCTGCCAACTTCACTGTATAGCCAAATTGCTCCGCAAGCTCCAAATCACCGTCGCGAATTTCTTTTAGTCCCCTGACAAACACATCCTCTAAAAGGACTTCTGTTGAGAATGCCAGTGAAGCCAAAATCACCATTTTACGCGCAGCATCAATACCGTCAACGTCTGCTGAGGGATCTGCTTCCGCAAAACCAAGCTCTGTTGCCTCTGCCAATGCATCTTCATAGCTCATCTTGTCATGCTTCATCTTCGTAAGGATAAAGTTCGTCGTACCGTTCACGATACCTGTCAATGCACTAATCCGATCAGATGCCAAACCATCTTCCAACGTGCGAATCAGCGGAATCCCACCACCAACACTTGCTTCATAAAATAGATCACATTTATTATCATCCGCTAGCTGTAACAGCCCTGGGCCATATTCCGCCATCACATCTTTATTAGCTGTCACAACGCCTTTTCCTGCACGCAGTGAACTCTCAATGGCTTCTTTCGCCTCACACGTCCCACCAATCACTTCTACAATGAGATCGATAGATGGATCTTCTAGTATCTCATTTAAATCCGTTGTGAAAATATCTGACGACAACGCGGTGTCCCTTTTTTTATGTTGATCTTTCACAAGAACTTTTTTAATCTCCACAGGTACACCAAGCTTGTGGCGCAAGTCTTCTTGATGGTTTTCTAAGATTTTAGCGACGCCACTTCCTACAACTCCAAATCCTAATAATCCAATATTAATCTCATTTTTCATTGACGATTCTCCTAACTGTATGTACACTATGAAAAAACAATCGTTCTTTGCATAAGGACAGTATAGTGAAATATTCGGTCAATAACAACCCTGATTCGAGATAAAGTCTAAAAAAACATATAATTGTCACTAATTTAAAGATAGGATTTGATGAAAATGAAAGTATCTAAATTTGGGGGAACATCCGTCGCATCAGCTGAGCAAATCAAAAAAGTAGCAGCCATCGTCACATCTGACCCTGCACGTAAAATTATTGTCGTCTCGGCACCTGGTAAAAGATTTGGTGACGATGAAAAAGTAACAGATTTACTCATTCGCCTTGCAGAACAGGCACTTACTGATAAAGAAACAGCTCACGAACTTGAAGAAGTCGTCAATCGTTATCGACTGATTGCTGAAGGACTTGGTCTTTCTGAGGAAATCGTCCACGTCATCGAACAAGATTTACAACAACGTCTTGGAAGGGATAAAAATGATCCCGTTCTCTATATGGATTATTTAAAAGCATCCGGTGAAGATAATAATGCAAAGCTTATTGCCGCCTATTTCAAACATATCGGCATGGATGCCAAATACATATGTCCTAAAGAAGCAGGACTGCTCGTCAATGATCGACCTGAGCGTGTACGTGCTTTGCCAGAAGGCGATGAACGCCTCGTCAAATTGCGCGATGAACCCGGCATCGTCGTCTTCCCAGGCTTTTTCGGCTACACAGAAGACGGAACACTCCGTACATTCAATCGAGGGGGGTCCGATATTACAGGATCACTGCTAGCAGCAGCAACGGAAGCTGAACTCTATGAAAACTTCACAGACGTCGACTCCGTCTTTGCGGCCAATCCAACAGTTGTCGATAACCCCATTGCCATCGACAAAATGACTTACCGTGAAATGCGAGAACTAGCCTATGCAGGATTTTCTGTCTTCCACGACGAAGCATTGATGCCCGCATTCCGTCGGTCTGTTCCTGTATGTATTAAAAATACCAATAACCCGGAAGCACCCGGCACATTGATTGTGAAAGAGCGTAATAATTCCACTCAGCCTGTTATCGGCATTGCAGCAGACGATGGATTTTCTACACTGTTCGTTGACAAATATTTAATGAACCAAGAAATTGGGTTCGGACGCCGCCTACTGCAAATTTTAGAAGAAGAAGAAATTCCGTTCGAACATACACCATCCGGCATTGATAACTTATCTGTCATCCTGCGAAGCAAATTCATCAATGAAGATAAAGAAGCACGTATCATTCAGCGCGTCAAAGAGGAACTAAAAGCAGATGATGTTCATGTCCAAAACGACTTCTCCATGATTGTGCTCGTTGGTGAAGGTATGCGTCATTCAACAGGACTTGCTGCACGTGCCGCCTCTGCCGTCGCACGTACAGGTGCTAGCATCCAAATGATTAACCAAGGGTCTTCCGAAGTGAGTTTGGTCTTTGGCGTTCATAAGAAAGACGAAACGAAAATTTTGAAGGAGTTGTATGCGGAGTTTTTTGTTAAATCTACTGTACTTTCCTAAATAAAAAAACGGGGTTAGCCGAAAAGTCATAATGACAAGCCGGCAGCCCCTTTTTCAATCATAAATAGTATTACCCTCTAGAACGATTCACCTCATAACTTATTAGACAACCCCGTTTGTATTAGCATTGTGGCATGAACATACCCGGAAACTACCTCACAATCGCTTCCGCTATCATATCTGACATTTCTAAGGCCTGCTCTTCGATTTTATCGAACACCTCAACATCTGCTTTATAGTTTTTCTGTATCATATAAACGGCTTCATTCTTTGTTAAAGCCAAGTGCATGTAAAACATTTGCTTTACTTCTTCCATGCCTAAATACGGATTGATGCCACTTAAAAACTTGGCAATATCATCCGCATTGCGATACCACTGCTTCTCCGCCTCCGTCGCCTTTTGCGCCTCTCCTTTAGTAGCCGCCGTGACTAATTCTGCTGCTAGCAATAGGTGTTCTTTAATAAGTACAGTGTAATGATCAGCCACTTTGTCTCCATAGAAAGGTCGTAAACAATTCCCCAAATCCGTTGCATTTCTCAATAAACGTTCTTGGACGAACGACAAATCAGGTAAACTAAATACAATACTAATAATCGTCATTCGCGTCCAATTAACATGCTCCATCCACAAAAGTCGATTCATATTTATAAAATCAACCTCTGCCTTACTTATGCAGTATCTCCCTTGTGACTCAACCGCATTGTCCAAAATATACCTGACGGGGGCTGTATATTGCGCATAGGGTTCCACACTATCCGTCGATCCCATCGTCTGGGAGATAAGCTGTTCATTTGAATAAGGGTACATTTTACAATCTCTCCCTCCCTGCTTACTCAATCATCCGTACACCGACATGAACTTATAGGGAAATTGCTTAACAATTGCATCCGTTATCGTATCCGACATTTCTAAAACACCTATCTCCATTAAGTCAAATAGGTCTACGCTCGCTTTAAAATCTTTGTCGAATACACTCATCATCCCTTGCTTGATGAGCATCAATTGCTCGTCAAACATCTCCTGAAACTCTACTGCTGATAGGTAAGGGTTAATATTACTTAAAAATAGCGTAATCTCCGTTCCATTACGGAACCAATTTTTTTCTATCGTCGCTGCCTTTTCTACATTTCCTACTAATGTAGCGTTGATGAAGTCACCTACTAGTGTGATATACCTTGTTAACAATTGACTATACCTCTTGGCTACCTCATCACCGTAAAAAGGTCGTAATGCACCACCCAAATCGATTGCTGTACGAAAAAGACGTGCTACAACAAAGCTAACGTCCGGCAATGTAAAAATAAGACTACTGACAGCAGCCCTCGTCCAGGTAGTATGCTCTCCCCACAAACGCCGCATTGTACTTCTCAATGCAGCTTCAGCCTTATTCACACAGTCCAACGGCCCTATTAAACACGGCTGCATCGGATAACAGTATAAATACACTCTCCCCCAATAATGATTCACGCTATCCCAACTCCCAAAACTTCCGTAAGTGTAAACACTCTATCTTATTCATGGAAAGACAAAAGTTCAGGGCTTCTTGATAAATACAAAAAAGCGCATTGGATAATTGATCCCAATGCACTTCTTACTTATAATCATTTCCTCAAAAATGCTGTCTGATCAAGCATATACCCAATACGTTCGACAATTGTTTCTACTGCTTGTGGGTTTTTAATCAGATCATAATCATTAATATTCAGTCGCAGCACTGGACATGTATTGAATGAATTGATCCACTTATCATAGCGTCCGTGCATCTCTTCCCAGTAGGAAATCGGCGTCTGCTGCTCCATTGGACGACCACGCTCTTGAACACGTGCCACAATTTCATCCAGCGACCCTTCCAAATATACAAGTAATGTCGGATGCGGGAAATATGGCGTCATCACCATTGCCTCAAATAAATTTGTATATGTTTCATAATCAACAGGATCCATCGTACCCTTTTCCTGATGCATTTTCGCAAAAATCCCTGTATCCTCATAAATTGAACGGTCTTGGATAAACCCACCGCCATATTCAAAAATACGCTTCTGCTCTTTAAAACGCTCCGCCAAGAAGTAAATTTGCAAATGGAAGCTCCATTTTTCAAAGTCATCATAAAAACGATCGAGATACGGATTCTGATCGACATTTTCAAAGGATGTCCTAAAATTCAGTGCATCTGCAAGTGCCTGTGTCATCGTCGATTTCCCAACACCAACCGTCCCAGCAATTGTAATGACAGCATTATTTGGAATACCATATTTTTCACGTAAGTTCATTCACAGTTACTCCTTTTTGTATCGTTGCATCAACGGTATCTAAAATAAATTGCAAATCCTGAGCATTATTCACGAAGTCTAGCTCATCTCCATTGAATCGAAGCACAGGAATTTCAGGATGTGCCGTTTCAAAATAAGTGATGAACGTCTCGTAGTCTTCTGATAGCTGCTCCATATAAGCGGGGTCCATGTTTTTCTCGAAATCACGACCACGCATACCTATTCGTTTCATGAGCGTATCTAAGCTCGCATGTAGGTAGACAATCACGTTCGGTACAGGCATGTCCTTGGTTAAAATTTTATAGATTTCCTCGTACTTCACATACTCTTCGGGACGTAGTGTACGTTTCGCAAAAATGAGGTTTTTGAAAATATGATAATCAGCAACAACTGATTTCTCTTCTACTAAAATTTCGTTTTTAATATCACTAAGCTGTTTGTAGCGGTTACAGAGAAAAAACATTTCGGTTTGGAAGCTCCATTCCTCAATGTTATCGTAAAATTTATTTAAAAATGGATTTTCATCCACAATTTCTTTTAGCTGATGGAATTGTTGTCTGTCTGCAATCGCCGTGGAAAGTGATGTTTTTCCAACACCAATCGGACCTTCGACCGCTATGAACGGAACCGACATCGGAAATCCTCCTTCGTAATACAAATAAGTAATGCTCCTTATTTTATCACACGAAGGGAATGAAAAATAGAGTGATTACAATGAAATGATTCACGTGGAACAATTTTAACTTTATTCGGCAAATACTTTTTTACTAAAAGTGATGAGGGAAATACAGGAGCTTTCAATACCTGCTGAAACAAAGTGAAAGCCCCTAGCGTATTTGATTCATGCTACACTACTTTCAAGGAGCGATGTGATGAGATGACTACATTTGAAAAAGATCGACGATATATGCAACTGGCAGTAGAAGAAGCGATGAAGGCGCAAGCGATTGGAGAGGTACCAATAGGCGCAATCATTGTCCATAATGACCAAGTCATTGCGCGTGCACATAATTTGCGGGAAACTACGCAAAATGCTGTCACCCATGCAGAACTATCCGCCATTCAAGAAGCCTGTCAGGAAATCGGTAGCTGGCGGCTAGAAGATACGACGTTATACGTCACGCTTGAACCATGCCCAATGTGCGCAGGTGCAATTTTACAATCCAGAATTCCACGCGTTGTTTACGCCGCCCGCGATCCGAAGGGCGGTTGTGTCGACTCATTATATCGTCTGTTGAACGACCCACGCTTCAATCATGAATGTGATGTAGTCGAGGGTGTGTTGGCAGATGAATGTGGCGAGATGCTGACGACTTTTTTCAAGGCGATAAGAGAACGTAAAAAGAATGCAAAAAAAGAGGCGGCGCAAAAAGTCGAATGACTTCAGCGCGCGCCTTTTTAATTCCACTGAATGTGTCAGTAACTAGACACCGGAGTACAGTGAACACGTGAATTAATTACTTCGTAATAACTTCTTTTCCACCCATATACGGACGCAACACTTCTGGAATGACAACTGAGCCGTCTTCCTGCTGGTAATTTTCAAGGATCGCCGCTACTGTACGACCAATCGCTAAACCACTACCATTCAATGTATGCACATACTCAGGCTTCGCGCCCGCTTCACGACGGAAACGAATATGCGCGCGACGTGCTTGGAAGTCTTCAAAGTTTGAACAAGATGAGATTTCACGGTAAAGATTCTGTGTTGGAATCCATACTTCAAGATCATACTTTTTAGCAGCCGTAAAGCCAAGATCTGCTGTACACATTTTCAACTTACGGTATGGAAGCTTTAACAGCTGCAACACTTTCTCTGCATGTCCTGTCAATTTCTCCAATTCATCATAAGAATCTTCCGGTTTCACAAAACGAACCAGCTCCACCTTGTTAAACTGATGTTGACGGATCAATCCACGCGTATCACGGCCCGCAGATCCCGCCTCTGATCGGAAGTTTGTGCTATACGCAGCAAACGCGACCGGAAGCTGTGCATTATCCAAAATTTCATCGCGGTAAAAGTTCGTAACAGGCACTTCAGACGTTGGAATTAAGAAATAATCCTCTTCTTGAATCAAAAACGCATCCTCTTCAAACTTCGGAAGTTGTCCTGTTCCCGTCAAGCTCGCACGATTAACCATATAGGGAGGAAGCATTTCCTCATAGCCATGCTCATCCTGATGCAAGTCCATCATGAAGTTGATCAACGCACGCTCTAAACGAGCACCCATCCCACGGTAAAAGACGAAACGACTTCCCGTTACTTTCGCAGCTCGCTCGAAATCAAGCAGCTTCAAGTCCGTACCGATTTCCCAGTGTGGCTTCGGTTCAAATTCAAATACTGGGAGCTCTCCCCAAGTAGCCACTTCAACGTTGTCATCCTCACTATCACCAACAGGAACGCTTTCATGTGGGATATTTGGAATACGCATCATAATGTACTCGAGTTGTTCCTCTACCTGGCTAAGTTCCTCGTCGAGTTTTTTAATGTCGTCTCCAACCGCACGCATACGTGCAATTAATTCATCTGCGTCCTCTTTATTGCGTTTCATTTCTGCAACCTTTTGGGATACTTCATTACGTTCTGCTTTCAATACTTCTACTTTTGCAATCAATTCTCTGCGTTTTTCATCGAGACCACCGAATTTATCGAAATCTGAAAGGTCTTCCCCGCGTTTCGCGAGCTTTTCCTTCACTTCATCGAAATTGGCACGAACTTTTTTAATATCAAGCATGGACAATTCCTCCTTAAAATATTGACGATGATGGATTCTAGGCAATAAAAAAAGCCCTCAAATCCCCTAATAAAAGGGACGAGAACTACCCGCGTTGCCACCCAAATTGACCGGACATGTATCATCCAATCCACTTCATTGAAATAACGGTTCAAATACCGGCATAGGCTTACTCATTCGTTCAGCCCAGCTACTCAGGAACGGATTCACAAGTGTTTTTACCGACTCTCACCACCCGTCGGCTCTCTTCAAAAAAACGTGCTTGCTACTGCTTTCCATCATCGTCTCCTATTTGCAATTACAAATACCTTACTACATGCACACCGTTTTGGCAAGCCTTACAGCGAAGAATTGTATTCGCTTTCAACAGCTCCTATTTCAGTAACAACGCAATCTGTTCAAAATAAGCTCGTTCATGGGGTACAAAATCAGACAATCCTATTTCCGACGTCATTCCGTCAAAAATATTAGTACAAAGCACCGTTTCCAACTCCGTAAAAAAAAGAGCCACCAATACCGATTTTTCCACTGCATGCACACTTGCCACTTCCTCTTGTTGTAGTAAAAATTGGCTCGGCTTATACGTGGATTGATAGATAAATACATTTGCAAATTCACGGTCGATAAAGCCCGGTAATCTAATGATATCCTGTACAATGCCTTTCGAATGTATTTTTGTCAAATCCACCACTAATCCTAACTCTTCCTCTACTTCACGAATCCCATCCATCACCGTCTCCGTCGCCAAAATATGACCGGCAGCTGTAATGTCAAATAAACTCGGAAAGTCTTTTTTCGTAGCACTTCTTTTTTGAATGTAGACAAATTCATCATCAATCAACCAACAATGAAATGTTTCGTGCCATAGTCCTTGTCGGTGCACTTCATCCCGGCTGGCTTCTTTCACGTATGTATAGCTTTCGTCAAAAACTTTTAATCTTTCCACATCTACCACCTCCATTCTAGTATACAAAAATGCAAAGAAATATACCCGAAGATTTATTTTCACCTTCCCTATTTTCCCAGTACTCAGTATAATGAAATTGACCTTGTTAAAATTACTGATTCCCTATAAATCGAAAAGGTCAGATAGGATGATCACAATGGATATGCTATTAATTAAGTTAGAAAAAAATCAAAGTGTTCCATTATACGAGCAGATTTACGACCAAATCCGTCGAGATATTACCAATGGCAAATTACCTATCGGCATGAAACTTCCTTCCAAACGTAAACTTAGTGATTTTCTGAATATTAGTCAGACAACCGTCGAATTTGCTTATTCACAACTTGTAGCTGAGGGGTTCATTTCATCTAAACCTCGCAAAGGATATTATGTACAAGCCATTGAAGAACTTGCCTATGTTCAACCTGTAGAACTTACAGCGAAATCCATCCATCGAAAAAAAGAAGATGTATCCATTGATTTTTCACCCGGTAAAATTGATACAGAATCATTTCCATTCACGCAATGGCGGAAATACGCTAAAGATGTCATCGACGAATCTTCACAGAACCTTCTGCTGCTCGGCCATCCTCACGGTGATAGCGAGCTGCGACAAGAAATTGCACGCTATCTATATCATTCCCGTGGCGTCGATTGTACACCAGAGCAAGTCATTATTGGCTCTGGAACAGAACAGCTCATGCCACTCGTTATCCGAATCCTTGGTAAAAATGCAACCTATGCGATTGAAGACCCTGGTTATCCACTGACGCATCATGTCTTTTTTCACAATGATCGAAAAGCAATACCTATTGCCGTCGATGAAGAAGGGTTAGATGTACGGGCTCTCCAGCGCTCAGGGGCAACCGTTGCCTATGTGACACCCTCACATCAGTTCCCAACTGGCACCGTCCTTTCTGCGGCTCGCAGGACCGCTTTAGTAAACTGGGCTTCGGCGCAAGACGAGCATTTCATTATTGAAGATGATTATGATAGCGAATTTCGTTATACAGGACGCCCCATCCCATCCTTGCAAGGAATGGACAAAGGCGGCAACGTCATCTATTTGAGTACATTTTCAAAATCGCTCATGCCATCGCTACGGATTGCCTACATGGTGCTCCCGCCCGTATTGCTCGACAGATATGAGAAAGCCTTTATTTATTACGCGGCTACCGTACCACGACTCGACCAGCATATTCTTGCGCGCTTCATGGCAGATGGGCATTTTTCACGTCATTTGAATAGAATGCGTAAAATTTATCGACGTAAACTGCAAGTTCTAGCCGAAGCACTCACGGCTTACGCGCCTTACATCTCATTTTCTGGTGATGAAGCAGGTATGCATATCATTATCACCGTCCATACCCATGCCACTGAAGATTCGCTGGTAGAAGCCGCTAGTCTAGCGAATATCCGTGTCTATGGTCTAAACGGTTACAGAACAGCTCCGATGACAGGTGAGCCCTCATTCCTAATTGGCTTTGGCGGACTATCTGTCGATGAAATAGCAGAGACCGTGGACGCCCTCATGAAAAGTTGGCATATTGAAAAAGACGCGGAATCCAGTTAAGGATCCCGCGTCTTTTATTTTATTTAAACAAACCTTTAACAAAACCAGTTGCGCCATTCCAAATTCCCGCGAAGAAGTCACCAATCGCACCCATCATTAGGGAGAACCAACCTGCCTTATCGACAGCAGCCTTTGTGACAACATCAACTCCTGGACTATCGGCGTCAATGAAGCCATAATCAGTTCCTTCTGTTTTCACCAGCTTCACATGACCGACAACCGCATCTTGTTCAACTGGTGCTTGAAGTGAACCCTCTTTCAATTTTGATTCATCAATCGTTAATTCAGGAACATACAATTCCTTTTCACTCGTTTTGACCATCATACGAATGGGTTCCTTCACTGCAATGGATACTTGTTTTTCTTTGCCTTTAATCACATCGAGTTCTTTTTGATCATCAAACTGATAACCAGCGGGAACGAATTCTACCTCAGAGAATTGGCTAAAACCATAATCAAACAAAGCGCGTGTTGCGTCGAATCGTGCTTTGTATGAACCGACACCGTTTGCATCGACCGCTTTCATGACCACAGAAATAATCCGCTTTCCATCACGTGTTGCAGTCCCTGTAAAGGAATGCCCTGCAAAATTCGTTGTACCTGTTTTCAGACCGTCAACACCTGCATATTCATAAACGAACCCCGGAAGCATGAAATTCCAGTTGTCCATCTTGATGGCATCCGTTGTACCTTCACGGAAAATTTTTGTATTGATTTTTGTTGTTTCCAGAACTTCTGGATAATCATGAAGCAAATGATAAGCAAGCTTCGCAACAGACTTTGCAGGCATGACGTTCTCGTCCTCTGCGCCTGTCCCTTGTGGATGCATCCCCTGTAGATCGCTATTATTCAAACCAGTCGAATTGACAAATTTATAATCTTTCAAGCCAAGCTCTTCTGCTTTTGCATTCATCAGCTTCACAAACTCAGTTTCTGTACCTGCAATCGTTTCAGCAACAGCAATTGTCGCTGCATTTGCAGAATAGATGGCGACTGCTTCATATAATTCACGAATGGTATACGTACCATCTCTTCGTAGCGGTACGTTACTAAGACGTCGATCCTGTGAAATCGCATATGAGTAGTCGTTCACTTTATATTCTTGATCCCAGCTTATTTTTCCTTCTTTAATCGCCTCAAAAAGGAGATACTCTGTCATCATTTTTGTCATACTTGCAATGCCTAGTGGTGTATCTGCATTTTCTTCATATAAGATTTTTCCACTTTCTGCATCAATTAAAATAGCACCATCCACATGGATACCCAATGGAGACTCCGCTTTAACTGGAGCTATGCCGAATGTTGTTACTACTAGTAGTGGCATTAACAATACAGCCACCCATTTCCTCATTTTGTGTTTCACTATACTACCTCCGTCATTGCTATTTCCCCAACGTCATTTTATCATAATTTCACTACTGCATGGGAACTAAACCAAAAAAGCACCTTTCCGCTCATATGTAGACGCGGGAAAGGTGCTAAAGTTCCTTCACTTTGACTCCAAATTTTGGTGCTTTATTTTCTTAGAGCGAGTAGTTAGGCGCTTCTTTTGTAATTTGTACTTGGTGTGGATGACTTTCACGTAATCCAGCACCCGTCATACGTACAAACTGTGCTTTTTCTCGTAGATCATGTAAATCCTTTGTACCGCAATAACCCATCCCCGCACGTACGCCACCTACTAATTGATGGATTGTATCAGATAGTGGACCTTTATATGGCATACGGCCTTCGATCCCTTCTGGTACAAGCTTCTTCGCATCATCTTGGAAGTAGCGATCTTTCGACCCACGCTCCATCGCCGCAACCGAGCCCATTCCACGATATACTTTAAAACGACGACCTTGGAAGATTTCAGTTTCTCCAGGACTTTCCGTAGTACCTGCTAGAAGACTTCCGAGCATCACAACATGTCCACCCGCAGCAAGCGCTTTGACGATATCTCCAGAATATTTAATTCCACCATCTGCAATAATCGTTTTGCCTTGTCTACGTGCTTCTGTTGCACATTCGTAAATCGCTGTAATTTGTGGAACACCAACTCCAGCAACTACGCGTGTCGTACAAATCGAACCAGGACCAATTCCAACCTTTACAACATCAGCACCTGCTTCGTAAAGCGCACGCGCACCTTCAGCAGTAGCAATATTTCCTGCGATAATATCAAGGTCAGGGTATGTTTGTCTAATTTGTTTAACGGTATCTAGAACACCCTTAGAATGCCCATGAGCCGTATCAATCACTATGACATCGACCTCGGCATTGACAAGCTTCTCAATGCGTAACATCGTATCGGATGTAACACCAACTGCCGCACCGACAAGAAGACGACCATGCTTATCTTTTGCAGCATTTGGGAACTCAATCACTTTTTCAATATCCTTAATTGTAATCAAACCTTTAAGAATTCCAGCTTCATCAACAATCGGAAGCTTTTCAATTTTGTACTTCTGTAAGATTTTCTCTGCATCTTCAAGAGTTGTCCCAACAGGAGCTGTCACAAGATTTTCTTTCGTCATGACATCATCGATAATCAATGAATAATCCTGAATAAATCGAAGATCACGATTTGTCAGGATTCCGACAAGCTTCAACTCTTCATTATTATTAACAATTGGAACGCCAGAAATACGATATCTGCCCATCAAATGTTCAGCATCGAAAACTTGATGTTCAGGCGTAAGATAAAATGGATTTGTAATAACCCCATTTTCAGAACGTTTAACAGTAACCACTAGCTCCGCTTGCTCTTCGATACTCATATTCTTATGAATGATACCGAGCCCGCCTTGACGTGCCATCGCTATTGCCATCTTCGACTCTGTGACCGTGTCCATTCCAGCACTAATAACTGGGATGTTTAGTTTAATCTTCTCTGTAAGATTAACGGCTAGTGACACATCTTTAGGTAATACTTCAGACGGTCCCGGTATAAGCAACACATCATCAAATGTAAGTCCTTCACGCGAAAACTTTGATTCCCACATTCCATTACGCCTCCTAGTATATATATTCTCAGTTGAATATTATTAAAAGGGTATCAGCGGATACAATAGCTGTCAAGGAAGTAATATCAAGAAAGAGTATTCCTATTATTCGCTAAACAATTTGATTGATTGAATGCCTCATTTTGAGGGGTGAAGTTTGCGGAGCAATCCGTTCCAAGACGTTCCCTTCACGGTCAATTAGAAATTTTGTGAAGTTCCATTTAACCCCTTCTGTCAGCAAACCTTTCTGTTCCGAAGTAAGGAATGTAAATAAAGGTTCGGCATGTTCACCTTTAACATCCACTTTCGCAAACATTGGAAATGTCACACCAAAATTGATTTCACAAAACTCTATTGTCTTTTCAATATCATCAAATTCTTGATTGTTGAAATTATCCGACGGAAAACCAAGGATAACCAAGCCTCGCTCCTTATACTCCTCATAAAGTTCCTGTAATTCTTTAAACTGACTTGTGAAGCCACATTTACTCGCCGTATTGACAATGATCAATGTCTTTCCTCTATACTCTTCCATCGCTTGAAGTTGACCATTCACTTTTTTCAGCGAGAAATCATAAATTATTGTCATAAAGTGCAACTCCTTTTATAAAGATTATACAAGCAAAATGATAAATAGGGTACTTATAGATATTGAATCAATTGATTATTAAAATTAAACAACAAAAAAGCCATTACCTAATTGGTAATGACCATGTGCCCGGCGACGTCCTACTCTTGCAGGGGGAAACCCCCAACTACCATCGGCGCTGAAGAGCTTAACTTCCGTGTTCGGGATGGGAACGGGTGTGACCTCTTCGCCTTCGTCACCAGACTATGTTGAGCTTGTTCACTCAAAACTGAATAATACGACAGTGTGTTTCACAAATCAGGGCCAACCTGCCCTTTTTACTAGAAGGTTAAGTCCTCGTTCGATTAGTATCTGTCAGCTCCACACGTCGCCGCGCTTCCACCCCAGACCTATCAACCTCATCTTCTTTGAGGGAACTTACTTACTTGCGTAATGGGAAATCTCATCTCGAGGGGGGCTTCATGCTTAGATGCTTTCAGCATTTATCCCGTCCACACATAGCTACCCAGCGATGCCTTTGGCAAGACAACTGGTACACCAGCGGTGTGTCCATCCCGGTCCTCTCGTACTAAGGACAGCTCCTCTCAAATTTCCTGCGCCCGCGACGGATAGGGACCGAACTGTCTCACGACGTTCTGAACCCAGCTCGCGTACCGCTTTAATGGGCGAACAGCCCAACCCTTGGGACCGACTACAGCCCCAGGATGCGATGAGCCGACATCGAGGTGCCAAACCTCCCCGTCGATGTGGACTCTTGGGGGAGATAAGCCTGTTATCCCCGGGGTAGCTTTTATCCGTTGAGCGATGGCCCTTCCATGCGGAACCACCGGATCACTAAGCCCGTCTTTCGACCCTGCTCGACTTGTAGGTCTCGCAGTCAAGCTCCCTTATGCCTTTGCACTCTACGAATGATGTCCAACCATTCTGAGGGAACCTTTGGGCGCCTCCGTTACTCTTTAGGAGGCGACCGCCCCAGTCAAACTGTCCACCTGACACTGTCTCCTGCCCCGATAAGGGGCATGGGTTAGAAGTCCAATACAGCCAGGGTAGTATCCCACCAACGCCTCCTCCGAAGCTGGCGCTCCGGAATCTTAGGCTCCTACCTATCCTGTACAGGCTGCACCGGAATTCAATATCAGGCTACAGTAAAGCTCCACGGGGTCTTTCCGTCCTGTCGCGGGTAACCTGCATCTTCACAGGTATTATAATTTCACCGAGTCTCTCGTTGAGACAGTGCCCAGATCGTTACGCCTTTCGTGCGGGTCGGAACTTACCCGACAAGGAATTTCGCTACCTTAGGACCGTTATAGTTACGGCCGCCGTTTACTGGGGCTTCAATTCAAAGCTTCGCTTGCGCTGACCTCTCCTCTTAACCTTCCAGCACCGGGCAGGCGTCAGCCCCTATACTTCACCTTACGGTTTTGCAGAGACCTGTGTTTTTGCTAAACAGTCGCCTGGGCCTATTCACTGCGGCTCTCTCGGGCTTTAACACCCTAACAGAGCACCCCTTCTCCCGAAGTTACGGGGTCATTTTGCCGAGTTCCTTAACGAGAGTTCTCTCGATCACCTTAGGATTCTCTCCTCGCCTACCTGTGTCGGTTTGCGGTACGGGCACCTCCCGCCTCGCTAGAGGCTTTTCTTGGCAGCGTGAAATCAGGGACTCCGGAGATTAATCTCCTCGCCATCACAGCTCAATGTTATAGGAACGGGATTTGCCTCATTCCACACCTTACTGCTTAGACGCACATAACCAACAGTGCGCTCACCCTATCCTACTGCGTCCCCCCATTACTCAAACGGCGGGGAGGTGGTACAGGAATATCAACCTGTTATCCATCGTCTACGCCTTTCGGCCTCGACTTAGGTCCCGACTAACCCTGAGCGGACGAGCCTTCCTCAGGAAACCTTGGGCATTCGGTGGAAGGGATTCTCACCCTTCTTTCGCTACTCATACCGGCATTCTCACTTCCAAGCGCTCCACCAGTCCTTACGGTCTAGCTTCAACGCCCTTGGAACGCTCTCCTACCACTGATACCAAAGGTATCAATCCACAGTTTCGGTGATTCGTTTAGCCCCGGTACATTTTCGGCGCAGCGCCACTCGACCAGTGAGCTATTACGCACTCTTTAAATGATGGCTGCTTCTGAGCCAACATCCTGGTTGTCTGGGCAACGCCACATCCTTTTCCACTTAACGAATACTTGGGGACCTTAACTGGTGGTCTGGGCTGTTTCCCTCTCGACTACGGATCTTATCACCCGCAGTCTGACTCCCAAACATAAATCATCGGCATTCGGAGTTTGTCTGAATTCGGTAACCCGGGATGGGCCCCTAGTCCAAACAGTGCTCTACCTCCGAGATTCTTAAGTTTGAGGCTAGCCCTAAAGCTATTTCGGAGAGAACCAGCTATCTCCAGGTTCGATTGGAATTTCACCGCTACCCACACCTCATCCCCGCATTTTTCAACATACGTGGGTTCGGGCCTCCAGTAAGTGTTACCTTACCTTCACCCTGGACATGGGTAGATCACCTGGTTTCGGGTCTACGACCCCATACTCATTCGCCCTATTCAGACTCGCTTTCGCTGCGGCTCCGCATTCACTGCTTAACCTTGCATGGAATCGTAACTCGCCGGTTCATTCTACAAAAGGCACGCCATCACCCATTAACGGGCTCTGACAACTTGTAGGCACATGGTTTCAGGATCTATTTCACTCCCCTTCCGGGGTGCTTTTCACCTTTCCCTCACGGTACTGGTTCACTATCGGTCACTAGGGAGTATTTAGCCTTGGGAGATGGTCCTCCCGGATTCCGACGGAATTTCACGTGTTCCGCCGTACTCAGGATACACTCTGGAGAGAATGGACTTTCGACTACGGGGCTTTTACCCGCTACGGCGGACCTTTCCAGGTCGCTTCGCCTAATCCATTCCTTTGTAACTCCGTATAGAGTGTCCTACAACCCCAGGAAGCAAGCTTCCTGGTTTGGGCTTTTCCCGTTTCGCTCGCCGCTACTCAGGGAATCGATGTTTCTTTCTCTTCCTCCGGATACTTAGATGTTTCAGTTCTCCGGGTCTGCCTCGTTTACGCTATGTATTCACGTAAACGTACTGCCCCATTATGGGCAGTGGGTTTCCCCATTCGGAAATCTCCGGATCAAAGCTTACTTACAGCTCCCCGGAGCATATCGGTGTTAGTGCCGTCCTTCTTAGGCTCCTAGTGCCAAGGCATCCGCCATGCGCCCTTTCTAACTTAACCTTTTGGGTTCAATCCGCTTAACGCTTCATGAATTCCATTGGTGACTTTTCATCAACAGCGATGTATCCGAAAAAGTCGTAAAAAGGTATTGCAATCGTAAATAACAAGTTATTTACGTGGTTGATTCTTGATTTGTTACTATCAATGTCGTTTTATCCAGTTTTCAATGAACAAGTTTAAAAAAGGCATCTCTTATTATAAAAGATAAACCTTCAAAACTGAACGCAAAACGTCAACTTGCAGACCCCTAGGGTCTACATTCCGAATAATTCCTTAGAAAGGAGGTGATCCAGCCGCACCTTCCGATACGGCTACCTTGTTACGACTTCACCCCAATCATCTGTCCCACCTTCGGCGGCTGGCTCCCGTAAGGGTTACCCCACCGACTTCGGGTGTTACAAACTCTCGTGGTGTGACGGGCGGTGTGTACAAGACCCGGGAACGTATTCACCGTGGCATGCTGATCCACGATTACTAGCGATTCCGGCTTCATGGAGGCGAGTTGCAGCCTCCAATCCGAACTGGGAATGATTTTATGGGATTGGCTCCCCCTCGCGGGTTGGCAACCCTCTGTATCATCCATTGTAGCACGTGTGTAGCCCAGGTCATAAGGGGCATGATGATTTGACGTCATCCCCACCTTCCTCCGGTTTGTCACCGGCAGTCACCTTAGAGTGCCCAACTAAATGCTGGCAACTAAGATCAAGGGTTGCGCTCGTTGCGGGACTTAACCCAACATCTCACGACACGAGCTGACGACAACCATGCACCACCTGTCACCACTGTCCCCGAAGGGAAAGGCGTATCTCTACACCGGGCAGTGGGATGTCAAGACCTGGTAAGGTTCTTCGCGTTGCTTCGAATTAAACCACATGCTCCACCGCTTGTGCGGGTCCCCGTCAATTCCTTTGAGTTTCAGCCTTGCGGCCGTACTCCCCAGGCGGAGTGCTTAATGCGTTAGCTGCAGCACTAAGGGGCGGAAACCCCCTAACACTTAGCACTCATCGTTTACGGCGTGGACTACCAGGGTATCTAATCCTGTTTGCTCCCCACGCTTTCGCGCCTCAGCGTCAGTTACAGACCAGAAAGCCGCCTTCGCCACTGGTGTTCCTCCACATCTCTACGCATTTCACCGCTACACGTGGAATTCCGCTTTCCTCTTCTGTACTCAAGTCCCCCAGTTTCCAATGACCCTCCACGGTTGAGCCGTGGGCTTTCACATCAGACTTAAAGGACCGCCTGCGCGCGCTTTACGCCCAATAATTCCGGACAACGCTTGCCACCTACGTATTACCGCGGCTGCTGGCACGTAGTTAGCCGTGGCTTTCTAATAAGGTACCGTCAAGGTACGGGCAGTTACTCCCGTACGTGTTCTTCCCTTACAACAGAGCTTTACGATCCGAAAACCTTCTTCGCTCACGCGGCATTGCTCCATCAGACTTTCGTCCATTGTGGAAGATTCCCTACTGCTGCCTCCCGTAGGAGTCTGGGCCGTGTCTCAGTCCCAGTGTGGCCGATCACCCTCTCAGGTCGGCTACGCATCGTCGCCTTGGTAGGCCATTACCCCACCAACTAGCTAATGCGCCGCGGGCCCATCCTACAGTGACAGCCGAAACCGTCTTTCAGAGTTGGTTCATGCGAACCAACTGATTATTCGGTATTAGCCCCGGTTTCCCGGAGTTATCCCCATCTGTAGGGCAGGTTGCCCACGTGTTACTCACCCGTCCGCCGCTAACTTCTGGGAGCAAGCTCCCATCCATTCGCTCGACTTGCATGTATTAGGCATGCCGCCAGCGTTCGTCCTGAGCCAGGATCAAACTCTCCATAATAGAAGAAAATGAATAGCTCATTTCTTGCTGGCATTAAATTAATAATGTCATGTGTTTTGCTCGGGTGCGTTAAGCACCTTTGCTGTATTTCGTTGACGTTTTGCTGTTCAGTTTTCAAGGTTCATGTTGATATTGTTTGTTGTTGTTATTTCGCAAGCAACTTTTATATCATACCAAGTTGTGTTCCTCATGTCAACAACTAATTTCAATTTCTTTTTAGTTGTTTTTATGTATTTCGGAAGCGCAACGTTTATTAATATATCATCCTATCTTTTAAAATGCAATACTTATTTCAAAATAACTTTCGATACTCTTCTTTCATACCACAACAATCACCACGCAAAGCTTTGTTAGTCCTCTTCACGTGGCAATAATTCTTGCGTGGGCTATATTATAGTAGTTTATTTTCAAAAGACCTGAAAAAGTATCAACTTACTCTTCACCCAAGACGTTCTATATCAATACCTTCCCGACAGCAATATGACGATTAATTGTAAGGTCTAAAATAGTCCCGTCTACACTTTTCTTTATCATTGGACGTAATCTTGCATCACGGTGAACAAATACAACTTCTCCGATATCACCGTTCGTCAGTTGAACTTTTGTACCGATTGATAAATTACCTACTAAATCAAGTAATGCTTGAACAACTTTAATATCAAACTTTCCAAACTCTTCTTCCCTTATCATCTCAATCACTTTGAATGGAGATTCCTTAGCGCGATAAATCCGTTCAGATGTCATCGCATGGAAAACATCTGATACTGCAAGGATTTGCGCAAACACAGAAACTTGTCCCATTTTGTCACCGCGTGGATAACCACTTCCATCAAGGCGCTCATGATGTTGCAAAATGGCTAACTTCATCTCTTGACGCAACAAAGATGTATCTTGAATCATCTGATAGCTATATACTGTATGTTTTTTCACTTCATTAAATTCATTTTTTGTAAGAAACGCTGCCTTTTCTGTAATGATTGTATCGATTTTGGCCATTCCACAGTCTGCAAGAACACCGGCGAGACCAAGTTGCAGCACCTGACCTTTTGGGAATCCCATCTGTCCACAAATGGCCGATGCTAATATACCAACCGCGATGGAATGATGATACAAATAATCTTTTGGATCTGAAAGGTCGTTTAAAATGGTTAACATTTTCTTTTGGTCTATAAATGTCTCTAGCAAAGAGATTACGATTGAGCGAACTTTTGCAACATCAGGACGTTGACCTGCCCGCCATCCGATAAACTCTTTTTTGTAATTTTGAACTGATTCATTGTACTGCATTTGTAAATCTTCTAGTTTCATAGGGATTTTAGTAAGAATATCATCTGGATCTATTGGATTTTCTTGATCAATTTCATGTGCTTTATCTCTCTTCACGACAAGGCGTTCATGAACTTTAACTTGTTTCACATCAAAAATATGTAAGATTTCTAAATGATCGTGGGAAATGACTGTGTCTTTTCTCACAATCGGGTAGATGGTATTCGCGAATATATCCTCACTTATTACAAGACCAGGACGTAAATCATCTATCTTAATATATGCTTCGGTCATCAAGGTTCCCCTACTTTCACCTCTTAGTTCCCTTTATCATACTCTAAATATTACAAACAGACGATATAAAAAGGTATTGAAATGACTAATTTAGTCATTTCAATACCTTTTCCCTGTTCAAGACTCGCTATTTTCGTCGTTTTCAACGATTGGTAACTCGGCTTCATCTTCTTTATTTTCCAAAGTAGCTTCGCTTTCTCCAACTTGATCATCGTCAAGCTCCGCTTCTTCGATTTCATCTTCTTTTTCAACTTTCGCGACAGTTGCAACAAGTTCGTCTTCACCTAGTCTGATTAGACGTACCCCTTGCGTACTTCGTCCGATTACAGAAATATCTTCAATATCCATACGGATCAAGATACCGTGGATTGTAATTAACATAAGATCTTCTGTACCGTCCACTGTCTTCATCGCAACTAGTAAACCGTTACGTTCAGTGACGTTCAATGTTTTTAATCCATAACCACCACGCGATTGGATACGGTATTCATCTTCAGGAGTCCGTTTTCCGAAGCCTTTTTCTGTTACAACTAGGATTTCATCACCTTCGTGCACGATATCCATGCCTATTGTAATGTCCCCCTCACGCAGACGAATACCACGGACACCTCCGGCTACCCGACCCATAGAACGGATGTCTACCTCATTGAATTTAATCAGCATGCCATCCTTTGTTCCAATAGCGATATTGTCATCGCCGCCAGTCATTTTGACACCGATTAGTTCATCATCGCCGCGTAATGTCAGGGCAATCAAGCCATTTGAGCGAATATTTGCAAACTCCGTAATAGGCGTACGTTTAACAATACCATTGCGAGTTGCAAAGAATAGGTACTCATCTTCCTTGAACTCTGCCACTGGAATCATAGCCGTTACTTTCTCATCTTTGTCTACCCCTAACAGGTTGATGATTGGTAACCCTTTAGCAGTCCGACTAAATTCAGGTACTTGGTAGCCTTTCGTACGGAATACTCGCCCTCTACTCGTAAAGAACAGGATAGTGTCATGCGTTGATGTATTCAACAGATGCTCGACGAAGTCATCGTCATTCGTGCCCATCCCTTGTATACCACGACCACCACGACGCTGACTTCGATAAGTATTAGCGGGTAAACGTTTAATATAGCCATTATGTGTGAGTGTCAACACTGAATTCTCGACTGGAATTAAATCCTCGTCCTCAATCATTTCAGCGCCGCCTAATGTAATTTCCGTTCTACGCTTATCTTCAAAACGGGCTTTTACTTCGAGCAGTTCCTCACGTATAATTTCGAGTAATTTCATTTCATCAGAAAGAATCGCACGAAGCTCTGCCATTAAGAGCTGCAGTGCTTCGTATTCGCTTTCGATTTTGTCCCGCTCAAGTCCTGTTAAGCGTTGGAGGCGCATATCAAGAATAGCTTGCGCTTGACGATCGGATAAATCAAATTGCTCCATCAACCCTGATTTCGCTTCATCAGTTGTTTTAGATCCGCGAATTAAGGCGATGATTCTATCAATATTATCGAGTGCGATACGCAGTCCTTCTAAAATGTGTGCGCGATCTTCTGCTTTTTTCAGGTCATACTGCGTACGTCTGCGAATGACAACTTTTTGGTGCTCCAAATAATGATATAAAATTTCTTTTAACGCCAGTACTTTTGGTTGGCCATCGACAAGTGCCAGCATGTTAATACCAAAACTAGATTGTAATGCAGTTTGCTTGTATAGGTTATTCAATAATACATTAGCATTGGCATCACGGCGCACTTCAATGACAATACGCATACCTGTACGGTCTGATTCATCTGCTAAATATGTGATACCATCGATTTTTTTATCCCGTACTAATTCTGCAATTTTTTCAATCAATCGTGCCTTATTTACTTGGAACGGTATCTCACTGACAATAATGGTTTCTCTGCCATTCGATTTCTGTTCAATTTCAACTTTACCGCGGATAATGACAGAACCTTTTCCCGTTTCATAAGCTCTTCTAATTCCACTACGGCCAAGAATAATCCCACCTGTAGGGAAATCAGGACCGGGTATAATTTCCATCAATTCTTCTGTCGTAATAGCAGGATTATCTGCCAATGCAATAACAGCGTCAATCGTTTCTCCAAGATGATGCGGTGGAATATTCGTTGCCATTCCGACTGCGATTCCTGTTGTCCCATTGACAAGCAAGTTTGGATAACGACTCGGTAAAACAATCGGTTCTCTTTCTTGCTCATCATAGTTATTTTGATAATCAACCGTATCTTTATTAATATCACGAAGGAGCTCCATCGCGATACGTGACATACGTGATTCCGTATATCGCATTGCTGCCGCCCCATCGCCATCAACTGAACCGAAGTTCCCATGACCATCGACGAGCATGTAACGATAGTTGAAATCCTGCGCCATCCGTACCATCGTCTCGTAAACAGCACTATCACCATGTGGGTGATACTTACCGATAACGTCCCCAACGATACGTGCGGATTTCTTATGCGGCTTATCGGCGGTATTTCCAAGATCCTGCATTGCATACAAAATACGACGGTGGACTGGTTTCAAACCATCCCTTACATCAGGGAGGGCACGTGAAACGATGACACTCATTGCATAGCCAAGGAATGAAGTCTTCATTTCCTTGCTAATATTGATGCCTTGGACACCACGTTTCGGCATATCTGCCATGTTTGTTAGACTCCTTTCAGCTCAACGTTCCTCAAGTATCTATATTTGTAGCATACATTGCATTATCCTCGATGAATTTACGACGTGGTTCAACATCGTCTCCCATCAGGTGTTGGAACGTTAAATCTGCATCAAAGGCATCTTCAAGTTCAACTTGCAGTAATGTACGTTGCTCTGGATCCATTGTTGTATCCCATAATTGTGTTGCGTCCATTTCACCAAGACCTTTATAACGTGTAATGACAGGCTTAGGTGTAGGCGACATCCGGTTGATAATCTCTTCAAGTTCTTCCTCTTTATAACAATACTCTTCGACTTTCCCTTGTTTCACGCGATAAAGTGGTGGCTGGGCGATGTAAACATAGCCTGCCTCAATAAGCGGTCGCATGAAGCGGAAGAAAAAGGTCAATAGAAGCGTACGAATATGCGCACCATCAACATCGGCATCGGTCATAATAACGAGTTTATGATAGCGTGCTTTTGAAAGGTCGAATTCTTCTCCAATACCTGTTCCAAGTGCTGTAATCATCGCGCGAATTTCTAAGTTACCTAAAATGCGGTCAAGACGTGCTTTTTCAACATTCAATATTTTCCCACGAAGTGGAAGTATTGCTTGAAAATGACGATCTCGTCCCATTTTAGCCGAACCACCCGCCGAGTCTCCTTCAACGATATACAATTCACTGATTTTGGGATCACGTGATGAACAATCCGCAAGTTTACCTGGCAAGCTAGATACTTCAAGTGCAGACTTACGCCGCGTAAACTCACGTGCATTTTTGGCTGCAATGCGTGCACGTGCTGCCATAAGACTTTTTTCAATAATTTGCTTTGCAGTTGTTGGATTTTCAAGTAAGAAACGTTGGAATCCTTCTGAAAATAGCGAGTTTGTAATCGTACTCACTTCAGAGTTTCCAAGTTTCGTCTTCGTCTGTCCTTCAAACTGCGGATTCGGGTGTTTGATAGAAATAATAGCCGTCAATCCTTCACGCACATCATCACCCGATAAGTTCGGGTCGGCTTCTTTCAGTGCACCATTTTTCCGCGCATAATCATTGATGACACGTGTAAGTGCTGTTTTGAAGCCAGATTCATGTGTCCCGCCCTCATACGTATTGATATTATTGGCAAATGAAAATAGGTTCTCTGCATAGCCGGCATTGTATTGCATCGCAATTTCGATTGAAATGCCATCTTTTTCACCTTCGATGAAGATTGGTTCCTCATGGATAGGTTCTTTATTTTTATTCAAATGTTCGACGTAGGACTTGATACCGCCCTCGTAGTAATAATGATCAACTCGATTTTCATCTTCTCGCTCATCCGTTATTGTAATGCGTAAACCACGGTTTAGATAAGCAAGCTCACGCAAACGGTGTGCCAAAATATCGTACTCATATGTCGTTGTTTCAGTAAAGATTTCTGGATCGGCTTTGAAGCGGATTCTTGTTCCCGTTTCATCACTCTCTCCAATGACGTTCAATTCTTCTACTACATCGCCACGTTCAAACTTGATGTAATGAACTTTACCATCGAGTCTAACAAAAACCTCCGTTGTTTCAGACAAAGCATTAACAACAGATGCACCTACTCCATGTAGTCCACCTGATACTTTATAGCCTCCACCGCCGAATTTACCTCCAGCATGAAGAACAGTCATAATAACTTCAACAGCTGGACGCCCTGTAGATTCTTGGATCCCAACCGGAATTCCACGACCGTTATCGTCGACACGTATCCAGTTATCTTTTTCTATTGTCACTTCGATATGATCACAGTATCCTGCAAGGGCCTCGTCAATACTATTATCAACGATTTCCCATACAAGATGGTGAAGTCCTCTTGAACTAGTCGTCCCAATATACATACCGGGACGCTTGCGGACAGCCTCAAGTCCTTCTAAGACTTGGATCTGATTCGCATCATAAGCTGTCTGCAACTCTTTCTCTTCCATTGCCAAACTGTTCACCATTCCTTTCTGAACGTCTAACATCTATCACTTTTCGTGCATTGTAAAAATTAATTACTATCCTTCTTTTCTAGCTACTACGCCAGCTGTAACTTCAAAGATATCTGCCTGGCGAATCGTATCATGGTCTATCCCAGCAACGTTTGTCGTTGTAACAATCGTTTGCACTTGCCCTTGAATCGTATTCAACAGATGAGATTGTCTATAATCATCAAGCTCAGACAACACATCATCGAGAAGAAGGACAGGCGTTTCCCCGACTTCTTGCTTTACAAGTTCAATCTCGGCAAGTTTAAGGGACAGCGCCGTCGTCCGCTGCTGCCCCTGTGAACCGTAAGTCTGAATATCGTATCCGTTGACAAAAAAATGAAGATCATCTCGATGGGGTCCAATCAATGTCATCCCACGCTCCAACTCGCGACGCCTTACTTCCAGCAACTTCTGACCTAATATAGACTCCATCTGTTCCACAGTCTGCCCCGAATCGAACTCTTTTAAAGTTGCATAAGTAATTTCAAGTGATTCAATTCCACGAGAAATTCCATTATGAATGGGTTCTGCCCACCGCTGTAAAAGTTCCATAAAATAAAAACGTTTACGAATAATTTGTACAGCTACTTGAATATACTGCTCTGTATAAACATCAAACATGACATCCTTCAAATCCAATTTGCCTCGATTATCTTTTAAGATAGCATTACGCTGCTTTAGGATTTTCTGGAATGTTAAAAGGTCATGTAAATAAGTCGGTGAAATCTGACCGATTTCCATATCTAGGAACCGTCTACGTACTTGGGGACTTCCTTTGACAAGGTTCAAATCTTCTGGTGCAAACATGACAACATTCAATTGCCCGATGTACAAGCTCAGGCGATTTTGTTCAAGATGATTGACACGCGCCTTTTTACCTTTTTTTGAAAGGATCAACTCTAATGGCAGTTTGCCATATTTTCGTTGGATGTCACCTTCTATTTTACCATATTCTTGGTCCCAGCGTATTAATTCTCGATCATTAGAGGTTCTATGAGATTTCGCCATGGAAAGTACATAGATTGCTTCCATCACATTCGTCTTTCCTTGCGCGTTTTCACCAATCAACACATTGATATGTGGAGAAAACGATAAGTCAAGCGCTTCGTAATTACGATAATCAGTTAATGCAAGTCGTTCAATGTACATCCGGTTGCTCAGTTAAGATGTCATGTATTTTAAATTTTCCAACACCTGGAACGTTGATTACATCTCCATGGCGTAATTTTTTACCTCGTCGCTGCTCTGCTTCTCCATTGACATAAACAGTATGTTCTTCTAAAAACCATTTAGCCATACCGCCAGAACTGATTGCATCCGTCATTTTTAATAATTGACCTAATGTTATGTACTCTGTATCAATTGTCAGGTTTTCCATCAGACCCTATCCCTTCGCAAATTAGTCTATCCCTCTATTTTAGCCGATTTTCGATTGTATATCAATTGCGGCTAAGATCTAATTGCATTCAGATTTCGAATTAGACTTAAATCCATACTGAATAAAGATTAGAAAACTCGGTGATTGCCGAGTTTTTGGCGGAAGGCAGTCTAAGTTGGCGATGTCCTGATTCTGTGCTTTTTGCAGAAATTAAAGCAGAGCCATAGTTGCTCTTAAAAGGTCACCAACGTACTTATACTTTCTGAAGTTATAAAAAAGGATAGTCATTTATTTGACTATCCTTCAAAATTTAATATGTCCGGACGGGAAGAATTAGTTGCAAAATGGAGTCATCATCCACTGATTTTAGAATGAATGGTCGCATCGCTCCTGTAAATTGAATGGCTACATCTTGACCATCAATTGCTTTCAATGCATCCATCATATATTTAGCACTAAAAGAAATTTTTAGTTCTTCTCCAGTAATACTAATTACCTCTACTAGCTCTTCAACCTTTCCAACTTCAGGTGAGTTGGATGAGATTTCAATAACCTTTCCTTCATCTGCTGAAAATCGGACAATATTATTCCGTTCTTCACGTGCTAAAAGGGAGGCTCTGTCAATCGCTTGAAGCAGAAGACGTCCGTTGATTGTTACCGTTGTTTTATATTCAGAAGGGATTAGTCGAGAAGTATCCGGATAATTACCTTCTAGTAAACGCGAGTAAAATAAGACATTACGAGTTTTAAATAATACTTGCTGATCTGCAATAACGATATCTACAATTTCGCCAGTATCAGGCAAAATTTTATTTAATTCCTGCAAGCTTTTTCCCGGTATAACGACACTAAAAGGAACTTCTGGCATTTCTTCAGGCACTGTTAACCTTCTTGCTAACCTGTGGCTATCTGTGGCAACACAAGACAGTCCTCCGTCTTTTGCTTCCCAGTGAACACCTGTTAATATCGGTCTTGTTTCTTGTTGCGATACTGCAAAGACAGTTTCGCGAATGATAGATTTCATCAAATCTGCTGGTAATGAAAATAGATATTCATCTTTTACTTCAGGTAATACTGGATACTCGTCTGCATCTGATCCAATGAGGTGGAATTCCGTTTTACCAGATTGAATATGAGTTTGAAAACCATTAGCAGCTTCGATAGTTACATCATTTGTAGGTAGTTTGCGTACAATTTCACTAAAAACTTTTGCTTGTAAGACAATACTTCCTTTTTCGATGACGCGAATGATTTGTTCCCCATTTTCTTCAGCAGCAATGAATGTGCAAATTGTAATATCAGAATCGCTACCTGTCATTGTAATTCCTTTATCATCCACATCGATTTTTATACCTGTCAAAATAGGATTGGTTACTTTGTGGCTGATCGCTTTCATCACATCACTTAAACCATCAATCAGTCGATCTCTCATGATTTCAAATTTCATTATATACCCTCGCTTATATAATATTAATGTTTAATTAATTAGTAGTAATAGTAGTAGGGGCTGTGGAAATGTGCATAAGTCCTAAATTCTACGTTGTATCAGGGTTTTCCACATGTGCATAAACTGTTCACGAGTATGCACACCTTATCCTATGTTATACACAGGTCATCCTCTACCAAGTACATTGCGTACATCTTGAACATCTTGTTGAAGAGCTTGATCATCTTTCAACATTTTTGAGATTTTTTCATGGGCATGAATCACAGTTGAATGATCTCGGCCACCAAATTCAGAGCCGATTTTAGGTAAAGAGGAGTCCGTCAATTCTCTGGACAAATACATAGCGACTTGTCGTGGGAATGCAATGGATCTTGTTCTTTTCTTGGCGGTGAAATCCTCGAGCCGAATATTGAAGTGCTCTCCAACTGCTTTTTGGATGTCTAGAATGGTCACAGTACGAGGCCTAGAATTAGGTATGATATCTTTTAATGCTTCAGCAGCTAATTCTGTGGTGATATCCGTATTTACTAAAGATGAATAGGCAACAACACGTATAAGTGCACCTTCAAGCTCACGTATATTGGAATCAATTTGATTTGCAATGTACAGCATGACTTCGTTTGGGATATCAATTAGTCCGTCCGCCTTGGCCTTTTTACGCAAGATTGCAATCCGCGTTTCAAGATCTGGGGGAGCTATATCTGTAATAAGACCCCATTCAAAACGTGATCTAAGCCGATCTTCCAACGTTGGAATTTCTTTCGGTGGTCGATCACTTGAAATGACAATTTGTTTTGATTCTTCATGTAGCGTATTGAATGTGTGGAAGAATTCTTCCTGGGTTTGTTCTTTTCCTGCAAGGAATTGAATATCATCTATTAAAAGTACGTCTACATTCCGATAACGATTGCGGAATTCGACAGCTTTGTTATCCCGGATTGAATTGATGAATTCATTTGTAAATTTTTCAGATGAAAGATAAACAACCTTAGCTGTTGGGTTTTGTTCGAGAACATAATGACCAATTGCATGCATTAAGTGAGTTTTACCAAGTCCGACGCCACCGTAGATGAACAGTGGGTTATAAGCTTTTGCAGGCGCTTCAGCTACTGCTAGTGATGCAGCATGAGCAAATCGATTTCCTGAACCAATAACGAATGTATCGAATGTGTATTTAGGATTGAGCATACCAGGTGCCGTTACTGCTGGGGTTGTTTCAATCGGTTTCACAGTTGGTTTAGGGACCATAAAATCATTTTCTACCATATCTTCTGGAACGACAAACTGAATGATACGATCTTCACCAGTCAATTCAGATAAGATGCCAGTAATTAGATGTACATAGTGAGTTTCAAGCCATTCTTTTGCAAAAGAATTCGGTACGGCTATAGTGACGTTCTCTTCGCCATACGACATGAGTTTTGTCGATTTGAGCCAGGTTTCAAAACTGGGCCTTGAAATTTTCTGCTCTACTTTCGACAATACTTCGCTCCATAATTCTTCTAAGTGTTCCAATCTCTTGCCTCCTTTACAACAAAAATAAACTCTGAAGATATGTATTATACACAGTTTCAACGGTTGTGGATAACAATTATACAAAAATGTTGAAAAAATTATCCACAACCTATCAACAATTGTGGATAACGGAAATGTTATAAAATTATGTGCACAACAAAATCCATCTCATTGTAACAGGAAATGAGATGGATTACAAGGTTCTCTGTGGCTTATCCACAATACGGGCAAACGTGGAGGAAACCTTTATCCACAGGCTTTAATATGTGAAAAACATGTCGATAAGCGATGTGGATAAAAAAATATTGAAAAATAGTATACACATTATCGTCGCCAATAATTTGACTAAGATGTGGATAACCAATTATTATAAATGTACTTGCAGATTTAGATATGAATGTGGTATCTGATAAAAAAAGGTTGACTTTTACTGTGAAATACCGATATACTGTTCAAGACTGTCATGTAGTAAACAGACAATCACGCAGGAGGTGTCTTAAAAAATGAAACGTACATTCCAACCAAATAAACGTAAACGTAGTAAAGTTCACGGCTTCCGTGAGAGAATGAGCACGAAAAGCGGACGTAGAATCCTTGCAGCCCGTCGACGCAAAGGAAGAAAAGTACTTTCAGCATAAGGCCACTGCCTCAGTGGTCTTTTTTTCTATTGAAAATCAATTATCCCACTTATATAAGGGTGGGGACTTTAAGCTGAAGCAAGTTAAATTTAAGTGACGAAGCAGGTGCGTTTTATGAACAAACGTCAACGAATAAAGAAGAATGAAGAGTTCCAGCAGGTATTTAAGAAAGGGAAGTCTGTCGCCAATCGACAATTTGTTGTGTATTCCTATAGGAAAGAAGAGCAGCAAGAATTTCGAATTGGTCTTTCCGTCAGTAAAAAAGTTGGAAACGCGGTTACACGAAACCGTATTAAACGATATTTGAGGCAGTCTTTCTTGGAAATGAAGGACGAGTTACGAAAAGATATGGACTATGTTATCATCGCCAGACATCAGGCGGCCACACTCGACTTTCATGAAACAAAAAAGAGCTTACAGCATGTTTTGCGAATTGCACGTGTGCTAAAGAAGAAGTAGAAGGATACAACTTAACATGATAAACTGAAATTACTAGCTAACAAGACGGCTGGAATTCGATTAGTCTTCTATATAAAAGAAAAGATATGATTTGGGGGAACCAATTTGAAAAAGAAGGTAGCATTACTTTTGATGCTGACGGCATTATCGGTATTCCTTGCGGGATGTTCTGACTTCAATCAACCGATTTATGCAGACAGTGAAGGATTTTGGAACAAATATATTGTTTGGCCACTTGTTTCGTTAATAACATTATTTAAAGACATAATGGGTACGTACGGATGGGGAATTGTTTCAGTTACAATCATCATTCGACTTGTTTTACTCCCATTAATGATCAAACAGACGCAAAGTTCTAAACGAATGCAAGAAGTACAACCTGAATTAAATGCATTAAAAGAAAAATATAAATCAAAAGACGCTGTCACGCAACAGAAGTACCGTGAGGAAATGCAAAAAATAATGTCGGAACGAAAAATCAACCCAGCAGCAGGTTGTTTACCGGTCATTATCCAAATGCCAATCCTCTTTGGCTTCTATCATGCTATCAGTCGTATGAATGTTACTTATGATATTGGTAAATTCCTTTGGTTCGAACTGGCAGCACCAAGTATTACACTTGCAGTCATTGCTGGACTTGCACAATTCGTCGTATTGCGGACAGGCCCAGCAATGGGGAACCCACAGATGAAGGTAATGATGTATATCATGCCATTCATGATCATGATTTTCGGTTCATTCTTACCCGCAGCACTTGCACTTTATTGGGTAATTGGGAATATCATTTCAGTAATCCAAAATATCTTCATTTACAAACCATTTAAGAAAGAAGAAGTGGTACCTGTAAAAGTAGGAGGGAAACGAAAATGACAAGGATGACGCGAAGGGGAGCCACAGTTGAATTGGCGATCTCGTCAGCATTAGCAGCACTTGGTGTTACACGTAACGAAGTTGAAGTTAAAGTAATCGATCAAGGGAGAAAAGGATTTCTTGGTTTTGGTGCAAAAGAAGCTGAAGTGACCGTAACAATGATACATGTAGATGAACCTTCCGTCCCTGAAACACTTGTAATATCCGAAACGACAACAGATGACTTGCAAGAAAAAGTCGTTGTCGAATCTATTCCAACTGAAACAGAGCAACAAGCAACAGTTGAAAAATTATCCGATGAAATAGCGATTGAAGAAACAGAACGCTATCTACAGCAAGTTGCTGAAGGAATGGGAATTAAAGATATTCAAGTTAGTCATGAAATTGACGGCAAATATGTAAATTTTCAGTTGGAAAGCTCTAAAGCAGCTCTGCTAATTGGTAAACGAGGGCAAACTTTGAATGCACTTCAACAGCTATCCCAGCTTGTGACAAATAAGTCAGCTAATCAATTTAAAGTTGTTCGGGTAGATGTCGGAGATTACCGTGAACGTCGTGAACAATCACTTGAACAGCTTGCTGATCGCATGGCCGACAAGGCAGTGCGCACGGGTCGTAAAGTACAGCTGGAGCCGATGCCATCTTATGAAAGAAAAGTGATTCATAATGCATTGTCGAATCGCTTAGATATTGAGACATATTCGGAAGGTAATGATCCATTTAGATACCTTGTCATTGAAGGTATTCGCTAAATAAATTTTTTCTCGCAAGGACGTATTTGTCTTTGCGAGTTTTTTTTATCTTCATTCAGCAAATTATTTTAGACTGAGTAGGCTCTATTCAGTGGGTGTCCAAACGCCCGCTGAATGAAGATAAGGCCCCCGGCGGATGTCACAGATTTTGAAAGGAGTCAATGAGGGCAGCCTAAGTTCACGACGTCCTAAAAGAGTGCCTTGATTTCTGCAAAGAACGCAGAAATCAAGGCAAATCGAACCCTTCGCAGTTCGATTCGCAACGCCTGCATAACCTACTTCCTGTAGGCCTCAAGCTCGATTCAAAATCTGGACGCAATTACTCAGAGGCGTAATTGAATTGTGCAAAATCTAGGCTATTGAGACTTTTGTCGAATGAAGATAAACTTATCCACATATTTTCGATTCTCAAGCTAGAAGGATAGGTCATTTTGTGATACTATATTATGTTAGATAGTCATGTCCGGAAATGGTTTATCCACATGTGAATAACTAAGCTAGGAAGGTGAAGAATGTGCATTTTGATACAATAGCCGCCGTTTCAACTCCGATGGGGGAAGGCGCGATTGCCATCGTTAGACTTAGTGGAGATGAAGCTATTCAAATAGCAGATCGCATTTTCCGTTCTCCGTCAGGAAAAAAGTTAATAAAAGAACAATCGCATACGATTCATTATGGTCATTTGGAAAATCCTGCTACTGGCGAAGTTGTTGAAGAAGTAATGCTTTCTCTTATGAAAGCACCTAAAACATTTACGCGTGAAGATGTAGTGGAAGTGAATTGTCACGGGGGGCTTGTAGCTGTCCAGCGGGTTCTCCAACTGGTGTTGAAAGAAGGGGCTCGTCTAGCTGAGCCGGGCGAGTTCACAAAACGTGCATTCCTCAATGGGAGAATTGACTTGTCACAAGCTGAGGCGGTCATGGATCTTATCCGTGCGAAAACAGACCGTGCGATGAATGTCGCGCTAAATCAGATGGAAGGAAAGCTGTCTCGGTTGATTGGCGACTTAAGACAAGCACTTCTTGAAACGTTGGCGCAGGTAGAAGTGAATATCGACTATCCTGAATATGATGACGTCGAAGAAGTGACAATCCCATTGATGATTGAAAAAGGGACATGGGTTAGAAATGAAATAGACCAATTATTACGTACATCATCCCAAGGGAAAATCCTTCGGGAGGGGCTATCTACCGTTATAGTGGGTAGACCGAATGTCGGTAAATCTTCATTGCTTAATAGCCTTGTTCAAGAAAATAAAGCAATTGTAACTGACATAGCAGGGACGACGCGTGATATTATTGAAGAGTACGTCAATGTGCGAGGTGTTCCACTGCGTCTTGTCGATACGGCTGGAATCCGTGAAACAGAAGATATCGTGGAACGGATTGGTGTTGAAAGATCGAGACAAGTACTCAAGGAAGCGGATTTAATTTTACTTGTCCTTAATAGTTCAGAAGAGCTTTCCGTTGAAGATGAGCGCCTTTTTGAAGCGATTTCGGGGATGGATGCCATTATTGTCATTAACAAAACCGATCTTCCGCCAAAAATTGATTTGGCGAAAGTAAAGGAGCTCTCGGGCAATGGAAAACTTGTGACTACTTCCCTTTTGAAAGATGAAGGGATCGATGAGTTAGAAGAAGCAATTGCCGGACTCTTTTTCGAAGGAAACTTAGAGTCAGGCGATTTCACATATGTATCCAACGCAAGACATATCTCTTTGCTACACAATGCAAAGGCTACTATAGAGGATGCTATAAGCGCAGCAGAAGCTGGTGTCCCAGTTGACATGATACAAATTGACGTCACACGGACATGGGAAATTCTCGGTGAGATTATTGGAGATACTGTCCAAGAAAGTTTAATTAACCAGTTGTTCGCACAATTTTGCCTCGGAAAATAACAAATTAAATGAGGGTTCAAAAAGGAAGATGAAAAGGGCCGAGGAGGGAAGGTGGTCTAAGGCAGCGACGACTGCATGACTTACTTCCTGTAGGCTCAATTTTCACGGGATCTTTTGAACAATCTAAAGAAAGAAGGAAAAGAACATGCCACAATTTGAAGCAGGCACGTTCGATGTTATTGTCATTGGGGCCGGTCATGCCGGTGTTGAGGCGGCATTATCCGCTGCCAAAATGGGTGCATCGACGCTTGTACTAACTATGAACCTTGATATGATTGCTTTTATGCCTTGTAATCCGTCACTCGGGGGTCCTGCAAAAGGGATCGTCGTACGCGAAATCGACGCACTTGGCGGTGCGATGGGGAAAGTAATCGACAAAACACATATCCAAATGCGGATGTTGAATACAGGAAAAGGACCTGCTGTTCGTGCGCTTCGAGCACAAGCTGATAAAGTTCTTTACCAACAAGAAATGAAGCGCCTTCTCGAAGAACAAGACAACTTAACGCTCCATCAAGGGGTTGTAGAAGAACTGATTGTCGAGGATAATGAAGTAAAAGGCCTAATTACTCAAGTAGGGGCAGTGTATCGTGCGAAAACAGTAATTGTTACAACGGGTACGTTCCTACGAGGGGAAATCATCATTGGGGACTTGAAATATTCAAGTGGACCAAATAACCAAATGCCTTCGATAGGACTAGCAGATAACATCCGAGAGCTTGGATTCGATATGGTCAGATTCAAAACAGGTACACCACCACGCGTCAATAGTCGAACAATTGACTATAGCAAAACGGAAATTCAACCAGGTGACGATGTACCGCGTGCTTTCAGCTTTGAAACGACTGAATTCATCATGGATCAGTTGCCATGCTGGCTGACGTATACATCACCAAGAACACATGAAATTATCAATGAAAACTTGCACTTATCACCAATGTATTCAGGTGTAATTAAAGGAAAAGGGCCGCGTTATTGCCCGTCTATTGAAGATAAAATTGTGCGCTTTGCTGATAAATCACGTCATCAGATTTTCTTAGAACCCGAAGGTCGAAATACAAAAGAAGTATATGTCCAAGGATTATCAACAAGCTTACCTGAACATGTTCAAAGACAGCTCATTGAAAGTGTTCCAGGGCTAGAAAAAGCTGAAATGATGCGTGCTGGCTATGCAATTGAGTATGACGCAATCGTTCCAACACAACTATGGCCGACCCTTGAAACGAAAAAAATACGTAATTTGTATACAGCAGGGCAATTGAATGGGACGTCTGGTTACGAAGAAGCAGCTGCACAAGGAATTATGGCAGGGATTAACGCAGCTTCACGTGCTCTTGGGAAAGCGGAGTGCGTTCTAGGACGTGCCGATGCTTATATAGGTGTTCTGATTGACGATCTCGTTACAAAAGGAACAAGCGAGCCCTACAGGCTTCTGACATCACGTGCTGAGTACCGACTATTATTGCGTCATGACAATGCGGATCTACGTTTAACGGAAATCGGTTATGGGCTTGGAATGATTAGCGAGGAAAGATATGCAGCGTATCTTGCGAAGAAACAGCATATCGAAGAAGAAATTACTAGGTTGCGAAAAGTATCGATTAAACCGGATGAACATGTGCAAGAAATCATTCGTGAAACAGGCGGAACAGAGCTAAGAGAACCGATGAAAGCGGCGGACCTTTTGAAACGTCCAGAGATCAATTATAACCAAATTGAGCGAATGATACCTTCAAGTGAAAAGAAATCTGAAGAAGTTGAAGAGCAAGTGGAAATTTTTATTAAATACGAAGGATATATTGAAAAATCAATGCAACAAGTTGATAAAATGAAAAAAATGGAAAACAAGAAAATACCAGAGAACATTGATTACAATGCAATAGCGGGTATCGCGACAGAAGCCAAAGCTCAGTTGAGTGAAGTCAGACCTTTATCCATCGCGCAAGCATCTCGTATATCCGGCGTTAACCCAGCTGATATTTCAATACTTCTCGTTTATATTGAACAAGGGAAAATTGCCAAAGTATCTAGCTAAACTATAGTTTTACGCTTTTCTTTAAAAGGGGGAGTTATTAATTGAATGAAGAGCAGTTTGTACAAGCATTGAAGGAACAAGGAATTGAATTGAATGAAACACAAAAAACTCAATTTGCTAGGTATTTTGAACTTCTAGTTGAGTGGAATGAAAAAATGAACTTAACAGCTATAACAGACGCTCCATCAGTTTATTTGAAGCACTTCTATGATTCAATTTCTGCTGCTTTTTACGTTGATTTAAGTGGACGAAGCACAATTTGTGATGTAGGTGCAGGGGCTGGTTTTCCAAGTATTCCTTTGAAAATTTGTTTCCCAGACCTTGAGGTGACAATTGTAGATTCTTTGAACAAACGGATTGGATTTTTAGGGGCTTTAGCAGAGGAACTTCAACTGACCAATGTCCATTTTGTTCATGCGAGAGCAGAGGATTTTGGACAAAACCCTTTATATCGTGAAAAGTTTGATATTGTTACTGCGCGTGCAGTCGCTCGATTGTCTGTGCTTGCTGAATTATGTGTGCCTCTCGTCTCGGTTGGTGGAATTTTCATTTCTATGAAAGGTGCGGCTGCGGACGACGAGCTTGCAGATGCGAAAAAATCACTTGCCATTCTCGGTGCTACCATCAAAGAAGAACACTCATTCAAACTACCAGTTGAAGATAGTGAACGGAATATCTTTGTTTTTGATAAAGAAAAGAGAACGCCTAAAAAATATCCACGTAAACCAGGTGTGCCAAACAAGACGCCTATTCAATAAATTACACCTCGGCGTAATTTAGTCCGGAGCTTTTTGAGCTTGCTCAAAAGGCTCCACTAAAAAAACATGACATCTGCTGAAGGCTTTATCTTCGTTCAGCAGGAGCTTGAACACCTACCGAACAGGAAAATAGGATGCATTTCGCTACCTATAGGGTGGGCCATTCTGTAGCTGATGCTTCGCTTTCAGTACAAGCATATTGGCTGAATGAAGATAAACTGTTTCACGTGGAACATATTTAAAGAGGATAAATTTTCCCTGTGACGAACTAAGTTAATATAGGGAGTAGTCTTGAAAAGGTGGTGCCGGGAATGAAAAGTCCTTTTTCACGTTTTTTTGGAAGTGGTGATAAGGAAATAGAGATGGAGATAGAAATAGAGACGGATTCACTAGAAATCAGCAATAATCATCAAGAGCAGATTGAACAAGTGAAAATTGAGTCTATCAAACCAAATAAATATCAACCGCGTACAGTTTTTTCAGAGGAAAAAATTGAAGAACTGGCACGAACGATTCACATCCACGGTGTTATTCAACCAATCGTTGTTAGAAAAGTAGATAATGCCTACGAAATTATTGCTGGAGAACGAAGATATCGTGCTATGAAAAAGCTCGGATGGTTAGAAGTTCCAGCAATTATTCGAGAGCTTGATGATAAAGAAACGGCATCAATTGCATTGATTGAAAACTTACAGCGTGAAGAGTTGACAGCCATCGAAGAAGCATTTGCTTATGAAAAGCTCATTGAACTTCATTCGTTAACACAGGAGGCATTGGCACAGAGACTTGGAAAAGGCCAATCCACGGTTGCAAATAAACTACGACTTTTGAAATTACCCGAAGAAATTAAAAATGGTATTTTAACAAAAGAGCTCTCCGAAAGACATGCTAGAGCGTTAATACCTTTGAAAGATAACGAATTACAGTTACAGCTTTTCAAAGAAATTATTGAACAGCAGTTAAATGTCAAACAGCTCGAGATGAGAATCCAACAGTTACTAAATCCTGAAGAGCCAAAAGAAAAGAGAAAAGCTCCTAGAAGGAAGTCGGTTAGTAAAGACGTTCGAATCGCAGTTAATACGATTAGGCAATCTTTAGTACTCGTAACGAAAAGTGGCATTGATGTGAAAACGGAAGAAGAGGATTCCGAGGATTTTTACACGATTACGGTACGAATTCCGAAGAAAAAGTGACGAAAAACTCTTGCTTGACAAAAGCAGGAGTTTTTTTATTATACTTTTCCCCACTTACAATGGTTTTTTTGATAGACTAGAAGTTAGAATTGATTGAAACTTAAAGAGCAGGAAAGCGGGTGCAGGCTTTGGGTAGAATTATAGCGATTGCCAATCAAAAAGGAGGCGTCGGAAAAACAACAACATCCGTAAATTTAAGTGCTTGTCTTGCACATATAGGGAAGAAAGTTCTTTTAATTGATACTGATCCACAAGGCAATGCGACAAGTGGGGTAGGTGTAAATAAAGGGGAAGTTCAAAAATGTATTTATGACATTTTAATTGATGATGTTGCTATTAAAGAAGTTATCCGTTCAACAAAAGTGGATAATCTTGATATTATACCGGCTACTATTTCATTAGCTGGTGCAGAAATTGAATTGGTGTCAACGATTTCAAGAGAAGTGCGGATGAAGCATGCAATTCAGGAAGCAAAGGAATTGTATGATTATATCATCATTGATTGTCCTCCATCGCTTGGATTATTGACAATAAATGCGTTAACGGCGTCGGATTCAATTATTATTCCAGTCCAATGTGAATACTATGCATTGGAAGGCTTGAGTCAGCTGTTAAGCACCATTCGCCTTGTTCAAAAGCATTTAAATGAAAGTTTAATGATTGATGGTGTACTGCTAACGATGTTTGACGCACGAACAAATTTAGGTATACAGGTAATAGATGAAGTGAAAAAGTATTTTCAAGATAAAGTGTACAAAACAATCATTCCACGAAATGTACGATTAAGTGAGGCACCGAGTCATGGAGAACCGATTATTACTTATGATCCAAGATCTCGAGGAGCGGAAGTATATTTAGAGCTGGCAAAGGAAGTGGTACACAATGGCTAAAGGCCTTGGCAAAGGTTTGAATGCTTTATTCCCCGGAGAGTCGCTGGAGAAGGCTGAGTCTGTTGAACATATTCATGTGAAAAGTATAAAAGCAAATCCGTACCAGCCGAGGAAAGTATTTGATGCAAACGCAATCCAAGAATTAAGTGCATCAATTAAAGAACACGGCATATTGCAACCAATCATTTTGAGGAGAACGGGTACGGCGTATGAAATTGTTGTAGGAGAGAGACGTTTTCGGGCAGCCCAAATGGCTGGACTTCAAGAAGTACCTGCGGTTGTTCGCATATTAACAGATGAAGAAACAATGGAGTGGGCAATACTTGAAAACTTACAAAGGGAAGATTTGACACCTATTGAAGAAGCGGAAGCCTATCATAGCCTAATGGATAACCTGAGTCTTACACAAGAACAACTCGCTTTTAGATTAGGTAAAAGCAGACCACATATTGCAAACCATGTTCGTTTGCTTTCTTTGCCTGAGAAAATCAGGAATTATATTTCTGAAAGTAAATTATCAATGGGACATGGTCGAACATTGCTTGGACTTCGAAAAAAAGAACAAATTCTTTTAGTAGCAGAACAAGTATTGAAAGAAAGCCTTAATGTTCGACAGCTTGAAAAACTTGTCCAAAAAATGAATGATGATGTTCCACGTGAAACAAAAAAGGAGAAAAAACAAGATTTATTTTTAGCTGAACGTGAATCAAACTTACGTGAATACTTTGGTACAAATGTAACGATTAAGAAGTCTAAAAATAAGGGGAAAATAGAAATTGAATTTTTCTCTGAAGATGATCTTGAGCGTATACTTGAATTATTGAATGAGTAATTGAATCAATTTCATAATAAAACTATTAAATATGTAGCACGAAAAGGTTGATTTCCTCTTCAGGCGGACGCTTTCCGCGGGCACGGCTTCAGCCGCTTCCCTCGCTTTGCTCAATCCAGGGTCTTCAGCTCACGCTGTTCCCGCAGGAGTCGCCACCTTCCGCTACAATCAACGAGAGTATTCCGATATATTAACGAACAATGAACTGGAAAAATTAGATTGTTCGTCTTTACTTGTTGTGGAATAAGTAATAATGAAATTGACGTAAATACATACCTATTTTGCGAAGTATGCAAAATAGGTATTATTTTTACTATTACTGAAAGCATATCGAATGGAAGTGGATGTATGGTTTTATTTGGAACAATTATTAATGCTCTTTTAATAATTATTGGAGCATTTATCGGTAGGTTTTTACATAACATACCGGAACGGATGAAAGAGACGGTCATGTATGGAATTGGGTTAGCAGTTGCAGTGATTGGGATACAAATGACGTTTGAAAGTACACAGATTTTGATTGTGATTATTAGTATTGTCTTCGGAGCAGTTGTTGGCGAATGGATGGATCTTGACGCGAAAATAAACCAGCTTGGGCAGTGGATGGAAAGTAAAATGCCGAAAAATAAAAAGGGGCCTGGTATTGCACAGGGGTTTGTCACTGCGACACTTATTTTTGTAGTTGGTTCAATGGCAATTATTGGCGCAATAGATAGTGGGCTAAGAAATGATCATGATGTACTCCTTATGAAAGGAATTATTGATGGTTTTACGTCTATTATTTTGAGCTCGACGCTTGGAATAGGTGTTGCTTTTGCTGCTGTTCCCGTGTTTTTGTATCAAGGAATTATCACATTATTTTCGACACAAATAAGCCGTTTTGTGCCGGATGAATTACTTAGTTTCTTTATTTCAGAAATGACGGCGACAGGTGGACTAATGATTTTAGCTATAGGATTGAATTTAATAGGCTTAACTAAAATAAGAGTTGCCAATCTTATTCCAGGTATTATTGTAGTCGGAATTGTAGTGACGATTGTACATACGTTCCTATGATTTATGACGATTATAAGCGAGTTGTAAGGCTCTAGCGATGATACGGCTCATTTCGAACGGAAGATGGAGTCGCGTACTTTGTAAGACGGCATGCTCCATGAAGCCAGCAATATTCACGACACCTTTAACTGATAGATCGCCGACGGGGGGCAGTTCTTTACCGACAGCCTTGCCTGGATGGATAGGGCCGCTATGGAGAAGTAATTGCCCGATGGAGCTACCTTGTCCAAGGCAAGCATCAATGGCAACGATGAAAGCGGAAGGGTTATCCAACTGTGTTTGTTGAATATGGTGTTGGAGATTAAGAGCGTGTAGCGGGTTTTCTAGAGTACCAATGACTGAGAAAGGAAATATGGGTGATTCAGAAAGAATAGAACCTGTTAGTGGGCCTAATGCATCTCCTGTGGAGCGATCTGTTCCGATACAGAAAAAAATGATTTCATGTGTATCAAACGGGATATGTTGTAGGAATAATGAGCTTAGTTTCCATATTGCATTATTTTCCTTATAGTGGATTCTGAAATCATTTGTTGAAGAAAGAGTAGCTCGCATGAAAAAACTCCATTTCTTTTTTTATAAGCTAGTCTACGCTTGAGGACGCTTAATTATACGGAGGGAGGGGATTTTTGAATTGGAACAAGTTTTAGAAACCGTGAGGAAGTTTTTATTTAACGAAAAGACATGGGTTGATCTTGGTGGGATTTCTATGAAGATACTATTTATCGTTATTTTTTCTGCAGTCATTATTAAAATAGGAAAAATGATTATTCATCGTATTTTTCAAGTGAAATTTAAAAGTCCTATCCGTCGTTCGGAAAAACGGGAGAAGACGCTACTCAAGCTATTGGAAAACACGTTATCTTATGTTGTTTATTTCTCGGCAATTCTTGCGATTTTAGAAGAATTTCAAATTGACGTAAAAGGATTACTTGCCGGAGCTGGTGTGCTTGGCTTAGCGGTAGGATTCGGTGCACAAAGTCTTGTGAAAGATGTGATTACTGGATTTTTCATCATATTTGAAAATCAGTTTTCAGTTGGTGATTATGTGAAAATAGGTGTGGCAGAAGGTATTGTAGAGGAAATTGGGTTACGTACAACTAAAATAAAAAGCTTCACTGGAGAAGTTCATATACTACCGAATGGAACGATTAGCCAAGTGGTCAATTATTCGATGAAAAACTCGCTCGCTATTGTTGATGTAACGATTCCTTTTGATATCGGTGTGGACAAAGCCGAAAGTTTAATAGGACAATACTTAGTAGGATTACCGAAGGAGAACAATGATTTTATTCAGACACCAAAACTGTTGGGAGCACATGATTTTAAGGATACCGAAGTGATTGTACGTATTATTGCGGAAACAAAACCAATGCGGCATTATGATTGTGCAAGGGCGATTAGTATTGGATTGAAGAATTATCTCGAACAGCAAGGCATTGAAATTCCTTATCCAACATTGGTGACGAAATCATTTGCGAATCTGTAGAGAGAAAGGGCGGGTGCTTGTTATGGAACGTAAGGAGTATGGTTTGAACGATGTTGTGGAAATGAAGAAGCAACATCCATGTGGAACGAACGCATGGAAGATTATTAGGATGGGTGCAGATATTCGCATTAAATGTGAGGGCTGCGGGCACAGTGTCATGATTCCACGCAATGAATTTTCAAAAAAGATGAAAAAAGTTTTGATAAAGGCAGAATTATAACGAGCACTTATCCGCGCCTTAATGGACAACTGAGACTACTGTCCTTATAATGGAAGAGTTGCATATAGAATGAATGAATGGACATATAACATACAAAGGAAAGGTTGTGGGATGAATGGCATTAACAGCTGGAATTGTCGGTCTTCCGAACGTAGGGAAGTCGACGCTATTCAATGCGATTACAAAGGCAGGAGCGGAGGCGGCGAACTATCCGTTCTGTACGATAGATCCAAACGTGGGCATCGTTGAAGTACCCGATGAAAGACTTAATAAATTAACGGAGCTCGTGACACCGAAAAAAACAGTACCGACTGCATTTGAATTCACAGATATTGCCGGGATTGTTGAAGGAGCAAGTAAAGGCGAAGGGTTAGGGAATAAATTCCTTATGCACATTCGCGAAGTCGATGCCATTTGCCAAGTTGTCCGTTGTTTCGTCGACGAAAATATCACACATGTATCGGGGAAAGTTGATCCAATCGATGACATTGAAATCATCAATCTTGAACTGATTTTGGCCGATATGGAGGCTATTGAAAAGCGGTTGGCTCGCGTTTCTAAAATGGTGAAACAAAAAGAGAAAGTTGCGATGGCAGAAGAACCAATTTTGCTGAAACTAAAAGAAGCGTTTGAAAATGAAAAGCCTGCTCGCTCGGTTGATTTCACAGATGAGGAGTTTGTCCTTGCAAAAGGGATGAACCTGCTGACGATTAAACCGATGCTCTATGTCGCCAATGTTTCTGAAGATGAAATTGCAGATGCAGACAATAACGAATACGTAAACAAGGTTCGCGACTTTGCGGCAAAAGACAATGCGCAAGTTATCGTTGTTTGTGCAAAAATCGAAGAAGAAATGGCTGAACTTGAAGAAGAGGAAAAAGAAATGTTCCTCGAAGAACTTGGCATTAAGGAATCAGGTCTTGATCAACTAATTAAGGCATCATATGACCTGCTGGGCTTTGCGACGTATTTCACAGCAGGTGTACAAGAAGTACGTGCATGGACATTCCGTAAAGGGATGAAAGCACCACAATGTGCGGGTATCATCCATACGGACTTTGAACGCGGCTTCATCAGGGCTGAAACGGTTGCTTATGACGATCTTGTTGCAACAGGTTCAATGGTTGCTGCAAAAGAGGCTGGAAAAGTTCGTCTTGAAGGAAAAGAATACATCGTTAAAGATGGCGATGTTATGCTATTCCGCTTTAACGTTTAAGTTGATTCAGCATAATTGATTAACTATGACAAAAGCCACACTGGATAACCAATCCTAGTGTGGCTTTTGTGTCTACTTATTGATCCAATGTATCAGCTGCATAGACATAGAGTTGCGGGAGTTCGGGATCGTCTTTTACTAGCCAATCATTAGGTAGCTTGCGTAACTCTTTATACATTGCAAAATCACCGGCAGCTCCGCCGATTAACAGAGCAGCTAAATTAAGAAGTAGCCCGTTTCCGATAGCTAGCCCGAGAATGGCTGGGATGACACCAGTAGTCCAGAAGGGGAGTAGGAGTGCTTTTTGGATTGCGCGATTGGTCATCAGTTTATCAGTTGTCGCATAGGCAACACCTAACTTTAAATTGAAGCCGATAATCATACTTTTCCATGGTACGCCACCGAATAGACGAAATCCAAGTAGATGGAATAATTCATGTAAGACAATAAGAATGATATAACCGACGATAAGTAGGGCGGCGGAACCTAATGTAACGGTAATCGAAATTTCCTGCTCAATCGCAATATGCAAAGCCCATAATCCAACAAAGGATGCAGCGGTAATGAGTAAACTACGCTTGGCAACTTTAGGTAAATCAATGGTAATTACTTTATCGGGTTCAGGAACTTCATTCAATAAAATCACCTCTTCTATAAAGTATACAAGAAAATACTTGAAATACTAATGAAGTCATGCTAATATATACTGATGTGAGTAATAATATTACTTACTCCTTGCCCGCTGCAATCAGCAGGGCCAATGTCCATAAGGAGGTGACTGAAGATGAGAAAGTACGAAATCATGTATATCATCCGCCCAACGGTAGAAGATGAAGCGAAAAAAGCGTTGATCGAACGTTTTGACGGTATTCTAACTTCTAATGGTGCGGAAATCATCGAGTCGAAAGAGTGGGGCAAGCGCCGTCTTGCATACGAAATCGACGATTTGCGTGAAGGTTTCTATCAGCTTGTAAAAGCAAACGCTGATACTTTAGCAATCGATGAATTTACACGTCTTGCAAACATCAACGAAGATATCCTTCGTCATATGACTGTGCGCATCGACGGCTAATCTATATATATCCGTTACAGGTGAAACTTACAAAATGATGAGGGAGGTTGAATTCTGATGATTAACCGTGTCGTTTTAGTTGGCCGACTGACGAAAGACCCTGAACTCAAGTATACACAAACTGGTATAGCGGTTACACGTTTTACTCTTGCGGTGAACAGAACATTCTCAAGCCAATCGGGTGAACGTGAAGCTGATTTTATCAACTGTGTAACTTGGAGAAAGCAGGCGGAGAACACAGCGAACTTTTTAAGGAAAGGCAGCCTAGCCGGAATTGAAGGTCGTATTCAGACAAGCAGTTTTGATGGTCAGGATGGAAAACGTGTCTTCATGACAGAAGTTGTGGCAGATAGCGTCCAGTTCCTAGAGCCTCGCAATGCATCCACTGCCGATAGGTCCGGAGCTGGTTATGGAGCACCAAACCAAAACCAAGGCGCTCAGCAGAACGAGCAACCGTACTATCAGAATCAGCAGCCGACTCAACAATATCAACAACAACCAAATCAGCAAAACTATACACGTACTGATAACGATCCGTTCTCGACAGGCGGAGGTCCGATCGAAGTATCGGACGACGACCTGCCATTCTAAGATCGACTGTGCATAGTTACCAAACGAGGCTTCCGATAAACAACGCAATGCGCCGCTTATCGAAAGCCAAAAACAGGGGTTTAGAGAAGCAAGCAGTGCTAGGCAGCAAGTGAGTGAAGACCGGAGCGTGCTAAGGCACGTGAGGATCTGAGCGAGCGAAGCTAACAACGCAATGCGCCGCTTATCGAAAGCCAAAAACAGGGGTTTGGAGAAGCAAGCAGTGCTAGGCAGCAAGTAAGTGAAGACCGGAGCGTGCTAAGGCACGTGAGGATCTGAGCGAGCGAAGCTAACAACGCAATGCGCCGCTTATCGAAAGCCGGAGAAGGAGGGAAAGCATATGGCACCACGTCGTGGAGGTAAAAGACGCCGTAAGGTATGTTATTTTACATCAAACAATATTACACACATCGACTATAAAGATACTGATCTGCTTAAGAAATTCGTTTCTGAGCGTGGGAAAATCTTGCCTCGTCGTGTAACAGGTACAAGCGCGAAGTATCAGCGTAAACTGACACTTGCAATCAAACGCTCACGTATCATGGCACTTCTTCCATTCAGTTCGGAAGAAAGATAATTTCATTCATATAGACCGCCTTGTCAGACCGGAACACCGGTACCAGGGCGGTCTTTTTATTAAAATACGAAAAGTACATATGTTCCGTTTTGGTTTAAATCGAATAATCATGATACAATTAAACGGACTATCTAATGATAGGAATTAGGAGAAAATAGGTAGATCAAACAAGTCGTCCAACGAAAGACCGGAGGAATCTATATTATGCAAGACAACGCTAGAAAAGTTACTTATGGAGCTATGATGATTGCGCTATTTGCAGTCCTGCTTGCGGTTTCACTTTATGCGCCTATTCTTGGGAATGTTACAATGTTTTTTATCCCTTTGCCGATTATTTTGTACAGACTGCGTTATGATCGTGCATCATCACTTCTCGTCACTACGACAGGTATTATGTTATCGCTGCTCGTCGGAGGAATTGTACTTGTCCCATTTGCCTTTATCCACGGATTACTTGGCTTTGTTGTAGGGGACACAGTCCAAACGAATAAGACTAAATTGTATACACTGATGGCAACAGGGCTCACTTTGCTCGTAACAGGTATTTTGATGTACGCAGCAGCTGTACTTGTTTTTGGCTTTAACGCCATTGATGAATTATTTAAAATGATAGATGAAGCACGTGAACAGGTTACGTCATTTATGGGGACACTTGGTGGACTTCCTGATAATTATGATAAGTTGATGGATACACAAATCGAATTTTATCAAACAGCTATTCCATCTTTATTCATCATCACTATTTTTGTTCTGTCGTTCATCTATATTACTTTGAACCTTGAAGTTGCGAGTCGATTGGGCAATAAAGTTCAAAAGTTTCCACCTTTCCGAGAAATGAAATTGCCAGTGATGACGGTAATTGTCTATGGAATTGTCCTCCTGCTGTCACTCTTTGTACCAGCAGAGCCGGGAACAAACTATTACCTGATTACCATCAATGCAACGATGATTTTAAGATTTCTATTTTTATTACAAGGAATATCATTTGTCCATTACTTTATTTACGAAATGAAGGTACCGAAAGTGATGTCAGTCGTTGCAACTATTTTTGCATTACTATTGAGTCCCATTACGACGATGCTCGGGATTTTGGATGCAGGAATGAATATACGTGCCTGGATAAGGAAAGACAAGCTGAAATAAGGGGATGGTGCAATGACGTCATTTTTTAGAAAAAGGGCAATCCGTTATCCGTTGACGGCTTTGTCGGTCCTAGGTGTAATGGCAACGGTAGTTCTTCTCCTGTTTCAGTTTTGGTTAGGACTTCTTTTTGCTATCCTATTTGGGATAGCTGCTGGAGTGGCATGGAAGATAGAGCGACAAACATATGTTGAAACGGAAAAACATATCGAGACATTGTCGTATAGGATGAAGAAAGTCGGGGAGGAAGCACTCCTTGAATTACCGATTGGTATTCTCCTGATCAATGAAAAAAATGTAATTGAGTGGGCAAATCCTTATATCATCGAGATATTTGAAACTGAATCTCCTATTGGAAAAGAACTCCTTGATTTATCTAAACAGTTTAATGCCATTGTGAAGAGTGATAGTCCAGAACACTCCGTCTTAACGGTTGGAACACGGTCATATAATGTCTTTTACAAAGTAGAAGAGCGTCTCATCTATTTGTTTGATATTACTGGACAATTAGAGATGGAATCCCTTTACTATGCAGATCGTACAGTGCTCGCCAATATTCTTGTCGACAATTATGACGAACTCGCACAGACAATGGATGACCAGACGAGAAGTCAGCTCAATTCACTAGTAACATCACTCGTTAATAGGTGGGGAACTGAAAATGGTATTTTTGTAAAACGAATATCTTCAGATCGCTTTCTTGCTGTTTTCAATGAAGAAATATTGGACACTCTTGAAAAAACAAAGTTCTCAATCTTAGATAGTATTCGCGAAGCAACTGCCAAACAAAGTATTGCACTAACACTAAGTATCGGCGTTGGGATGGGGTCTACATCACTGATTGAACTAGGGGAGCTTGCGCAATCAAGTTTAGATCTTGTTCTTGGACGTGGTGGTGACCAAGTAGCCATTAAGCGAACGGATGGTAAGTTAAAATTTTATGGTGGTAAAACGAATCCGGTTGAAAAAAGGACGCGCGTGCGGGCGAGAGTTATTTCTCATGCATTACGTGACCTTATTCAAGGCAGTGATAAGGTATTTATCATGGGTCATAAAATGCCGGATATGGATGCGATTGGCGCAGCTATTGGTGTTCGAAAAATGGCCCGTATGAATAATATTGAAGGCTTTATCATCGTTAATTTCAACGAGTTAGATGGTAGCGTAACACGACTGATGGATGAAATTGAAAGTGAAACAGATCTTTTTAACCAATTCATTACTCCAGAAGATGCACTTGCGATGCTTACAGAGAAGTCGCTCGTCATTATCGTGGATACACACAAACCGAGTATGGTCATTGATGAACGGATTCTAGATAAGGCGGAAAAGGTTGTTGTGATTGACCATCATAGACGCGGAGAGGAATTCATCAATAATACAATGCTGGTTTATATGGAACCTTATGCGTCCTCGACTGCAGAGCTTATTACAGAGCTGATTGAATACCAGCCGAAGCAGGAAAAACTGACAATGCTAGAATCGACAGCGTTACTTGCGGGGATTATCGTTGATACGAAAAGTTTCACGCTACGCACAGGGGCACGAACATTTGAGGCGGCATCCTATTTACGGACATATGGCGCGGATACAATTCTTGTTCAAAACCTGTTAAAAGAGGATGTTAATACCTATTTGGAACGGGCAAAATTAATTGAAACTGTTGAGTTGTTGGACAATGGGATTGCGATTGCGAAAGGGCAAGAGCAAGTAGACTATGGAACAGTTTTGATTGCACAGACGGCCGATATTTTACTAACGATGCAAGGGATTATAGCATCATTTGTCATTGCAAGGCGCGCAGATGGTAAAATAGGAATTAGTGCACGGTCACTGGGTGACTGGAATGTCCAGCTAATCATGGAGGAGCTTGGAGGCGGTGGTCATTTGACGAATGCCGCTTGCCAGTTAGAGGTTGAATCAGTCGGAGAGGCTGAGGAGATGTTGAAATCTATCATACAGATGAAAATGGAGAGGGGAAATTCGGAATGAAAGTAATCTTTTTGAAAGATGTTAAAGGGAAAGGCAAAAAAGGTGAAGTGAAGGAAGTATCTGTAGGATACGCACAAAACTTTTTATTGAAAAATAATATGGCAATTGAAGCAACGCCGGGCAATCTAAGTAAATTGGAAGGCCAGCAAAAACGAGTGGAAAAAGATGCGGCTGAAGAGTTAGCGGAAGCAAAAGTGCTGAAAGAACAGCTGGAAAAGATTACTGTTGAAATGAAGGCCAAGTCTGGTGAAGGTGGTCGACTATTCGGTTCGATTACAACAAAACAAATTGCAGATGCGCTACAAAAAAGTCAAGGCATTAAAGTGGATCGACGTAAAATGGAGCTACCAGACGCAATACGCGCACTCGGTTTCACAAATGTTCCGATTCGCATTCACTTAGATGTTACTGCAACGCTTAAAGTACATGTAACAGAAGAATGATAAAAAGGGAGATGGCAAGATGGACCAGATGATCGATCGCATCCCACCCCATAATAATGAAGCGGAGCAATCGGTCATTGGAGCAATTTTCCTTGAACCGCAGGCGCTCATTACAGCGGCGGAGCTTCTAATACCAGAAGATTTCTACCGGCTGGCACATACGAAAATCTTTGATACGATGATTAAGCTAAGTGATAAAGGTCAAGCGATTGACGTTGTCACAGTGACAGAAGAACTTTCTGCTAAAAAAGAGTTGGAAGATGTTGGTGGGATTTCGTATTTGACAGAAATCGCTAACTCGGTGCCAACAGCAGCAAATATCGTGCATTATGCTCGCATCGTAGAGGAGAAAGCACTGTTACGTCGCCTCATACGAGTCGCAACGTCAATTGTTGAAGACGGCTATGCACGTGAAGATGAAGTAGAAGCTCTTCTATCTGAAGCAGAAAAAAAGATGATGGAAGTATCGAACCGTAAAAATGCGGGTGATTTCCGTCATATTAAAGATGTCCTTGTAGAAACCTATGACAGTATCGAACTTCTTCATACGCAAAAAGGGGACGTGACAGGAATTCCGACAGGCTTCCGAGATTTAGACAAAATTACGGCCGGTTTTCAGCGCAATGATTTAATCATTGTGGCGGCACGTCCTTCTGTTGGGAAGACGGCATTTGCATTGAACGTAGCTCAAAACGTTGCCACGAAAACAGACGAGAATGTTGCCATCTTCAGTTTGGAGATGGGGGCAGAACAACTTGTGATGCGGATGCTTTGTGCAGAAGGGAATATCGATGCACAAGTACTGCGGACAGGAGCACTTGAAGCTGAGGATTGGCGTAAATTGACGATGGCAATGGGTAGCCTTTCCAATGCAGGTATTTTCATCGATGATACACCTGGGATTCGGGTCAATGAAATTCGGTCAAAATGCCGTCGTTTACAGCAAGAGCATGGCCTCGGTATGATTATGATTGACTACATGCAACTCATCCAAGGGAGCGGCAGCAAACCCGGAGAAAACCGCCAACAGGAAGTATCGGAAATCTCGCGTTCGTTAAAAGGACTTGCAAGGGAATTAAAAGTGCCCGTCATTGCACTATCCCAGCTTTCTCGTGGCGTGGAGCAACGACAGGACAAGCGTCCGATGATGTCAGACTTACGTGAATCAGGAAGTATTGAGCAGGATGCTGATATCGTTTCCTTCTTGTATCGTGAAGACTATTATGATAAAGAAACAGAAAATCAGAATATGATTGAGATTATTATCGCTAAACAACGGAATGGTCCAACAGGCACAGTGACACTGGCATTCGCTAAAGAATATAATAAATTTGTAAATATCGACTGGAGTCAGCATGAATCAGCCGCTGCATATTAAAAAAGACATCTTGTGAACCGATTATAAAATCGGTAAACAGGATGTCTTTTTATTATTTAAGAAGTGTAATAAAGACGGAATAATTAGTATTATGACAAAAAAGAAAGACAAATAGGTCGATAAATGTATAAATGAGGAAGTAATAGACGAATAATATGTTAGAAAATAAAAATATAGGAAAAAAGCTATAAAAATATAGGAAATAATTGGATGCTATTATACAATCACGTTACAATGGGCTATAACACTATAAGTGTGGGAGAGAATATGTTAAATTAGAGGGGCGTGTAAATAATGTAACATAACTATTGACCTATATCGGTCTTCCATCTGAAATACGGAAGGAGTTTCACACATGTTATTTAAGAAAAATAAACAGGACAAAACAGAAACAACATCATCTGTCATTAAACGTCCTTTTAAAGTAGTTCCTACGGTTTTGATAAGCACCTTGATGTTAACAGGATTCGGTATGAATACCAGTTTTGCTAACGCAGGTGAAAATACAGATTTAGCGACGGTTTTTCATATTTATTCGGATGGTGAATATGTAGGCATCTTATCGGATGGCGAAAAGCTCGAACAATTGAAAGAAGAAGAGCTACAAAAGGCGGCCTCCGAATTTGAGAATCTCCCACTCACAATAGGAACAGATTTGTCGGTCATACCGGAACGAGTATTCACGGTTGGGGTAGACGATGACATTGTTCTTGAAAAACTACAAGGTATGCTATCCGTTGAAGCGGAAGCAATCGCGATTACAATCGACGCAGAACCAGCATTCTACGTCAATGATTTAGTTGCCTACGATGAAGTAATTCGTAAACTAAAGTTGCAATCGGTTACGGAGAAGGAGCTTAACGAATTCGAAGCCCGCACAGAGTCTTCTGAGTCTATACCCGCCCTCGAGGCAAATGAAACACGTATTGCAAATCTCTTGATGAGTAGTGATATACAGGCGGAAGCTAGTGAAACAGATCCGAGCGACGTAAGAAGTGTTGAAGAAGCCATCACTTTACTCAATAAAGGGACGCTTGAACAGAAAACGTATAGCGTTAAATCAGGAGATGTTCTTGGGACGATTGCTGCCGCTCATCAGATGACAACGGCCAAATTATTGGAACTGAATCCAAGCTTTACGGTGGATACAGTCCTTCAACTAGAGGATGAGCTCAATGTTACTGTGACCGAGCCTTATGTCGAGGTCGAAGTTCATTACGAAACGAGACAACAAGAAGTTATTCCGCATAAGACGGTAACTCAAGAAGATAATAGCATCTTCAAAGGTGAAAAAAAAGTTACACAAGAAGGTAAAGACGGTGAGAGGGATGTTACAAAGCTCATTCGCAAACGCAATGGTGTGATTGTTGGTAGTTCTGTTGTAGATGAACAAATTATTGTTGAAGCAAAGGATCAAGTAATAGTCATCGGTACAAAGGTAATACCTTCGAGAGGAACAGGTTCGTTTACCTGGCCGACTGTTGGCGGTTATGTCTCTAGCCAGATGGGGACACGTTGGGGAAGAACTCATCAAGGAATAGATATCGCCCGACCATCATCACGTACTATCAAGGCAGCTGATAACGGTGTTGTGACATCGGCAGGATGGCAAGGGGCTTACGGGAATCGAATTGTAATTACGCATAATAATGGCTATGAAACGCTATATGCCCATCTTTCATCAATTGACGTGAGTGTAGGTCAAACTATCCCACAAGGTACAGCAATTGGCGTTATGGGATCTACAGGACGCTCTACAGGTACCCATCTTCATTTTGAAGTCTTTAAGAATGGCGCAAACGTCAACCCTATGAGTGTTTTAAGGTAAATAAGAAGAGTGGGACGGTACACAATGTTGTACCGTCTTTTTTATCTTCATTCAGCAGAAGACTCCCACCTCCCTAGGTGGAGAGATGAATGCTGTTTTGTATCCCTGTTCAGTGGGTATCCAGACTCCCGCTGAATGAAGATAAAGCCTCCGGCGGATGTCACAGATTTTGAATTGAGCAAGCTCAATTCAAAATCTGGACGCAATCACGCCGAGGCGCGATTGATTCTGAATGAAATAGCAGATATTTCCCGGGGAATATCTTACGTGAACACTAAAGTAGGGCGTGCGAATCAAATGGAATAATGATAGAGTAAAAGGAAATGAATTGCGAACCTAAAAGGGTGAGGAGAGATAATATGCAAGATAAAACAATTCTAATCGTTGATGATGAAAAACCGATTGCAGATATTCTAGAATTTAATTTAAAAAAAGAGGGATTTACAGTTTTCTGTGCTTATGATGGTGAAGAAGCACTTGAAAAGGCAGAGGAAGTGAAGCCGGACCTCATGCTTCTCGATATTATGCTGCCAAAAAGGGATGGAATGGAAGTATGCCGAGAAATTCGGAAAAAATATGACTTCCCAATTATTATGTTAACAGCTAAGGACTCTGAAATTGATAAGGTACTTGGTTTAGAGCTTGGTGCTGATGATTATGTAACAAAGCCTTTTGGTACGCGTGAGCTCATAGCACGAGTTAAAGCCAATTTACGTCGACATATGAAGTCGGTATCTGAGGAACAAGAAGAGACGACGAATAATATTACAGTCGGTCACTTAATCATCCAGCCGGATGCTTATCTTGTACAAAAAAGAGATGAAACGATTGAACTAACGCACCGGGAGTTTGAATTATTACATTATCTTGCGAAGCATATTGGGCAAGTGATGACGCGTGAGCATCTCTTGCAGACGGTATGGGGCTATGACTATTTTGGAGATGTTCGAACGGTCGATGTAACGATTCGTCGTTTACGTGAAAAGATTGAGGATACGCCAAGTCACCCGACATGGATTGTGACAAGACGTGGTGTAGGTTATTATTTACGGGATCCGGAACAGGAGTAATCACAATGCAGAAGGTTAGCTTTTTTCGCTCCATTCACGTTAAATTTGTACTTATTTATGTGATGCTCATCTTACTTGCGATGCAAATTATTGGGATTTATTTTGCAAGTAAGCTTGAGCTGACATTAAAAACAAACTTTACAACTTCGATTGAAGATCGGATGAATTTAATTGAATTCAGCGTGCGTGAGGAAATGATGAAAGAACGATCTGCGGACGATCCAACACCCGAACAGAGCCTTCGAACTGTTCTTTTGGGCTTTACATCAGAAGATATTAATGAAATTAGAGTCATTAATTCACGCTACAAAATTTTAGCAAGCTCAGTCTTCGATAATCAGGCAATGGTAGGGCAGCGTTCGATGGATAGTCTTGTGAAAAAAACCATCACTTCTGAATTAGCTGATGAAAGTATTCGTCTCGATCAGAAAACAAGAAATCGCATATTGGTTCATGCCAAGCCGATAATGGTTGGGAGTGAAGTGATTGGGACGCTTTATCTTGAATCGAATATTGAAAAAGTATTTAAACAAATTGATGAGATTAATGAAATACTTGCGGTCGGTACGGCAGTATCTTTGTCGATTACCATTATCATCGGGATTTTTATCGCACAGACGATGACGAGACCGATATCAGATATGCGACGTCAGGCACAGGCGATGGCGAAAGGGAACTTTTCACGAAAAGTACATGTATATGGGAACGATGAGCTGGGTCAGCTGGCAATTGCCTTTAACCATTTGACCAACCAGCTTCAGGAGTCCCAGTCAACGACAGAAAGTGAACGTCGAAAGCTGGCCTCTGTTCTTGAAAACATGACAGACGGTGTTATTGCAACGGATCGAAAAGGGCGGGTCAGTCTTATTAATGATGCGGCTCTTGTCATGCTCAAGATGACGCGTGATAGTGTGTTAAATCGACCGATATCTAGCATACTCGGGCTAGAGCAGGAGTATGCATTTGAAGATTTGATTCAAATAAAGGATTCCATTGTACTTGATTTCAGTACAGAGCAGCAGCCGTATATTTTACGAGCTAATTTTTCTATCACGCAAAGGGAGACAGGCTTTGTGAATGGTCTTATTGTTGTTTTACACGACAATACAGAACAAGAGAAAATTGATATGGAAAGACGCGAGTTCGTTTCAAACGTCTCCCATGAATTACGCACACCACTTACGACGATGCGGAGTTATTTGGAGGCGCTCGCTGATGGCGCGTGGAAGAACGAGGAGATTGCACCATCCTTTCTTCACGTCACACAAACGGAAACAGAGCGCATGATTCGACTCGTCAATGATTTGTTAAAGCTGTCAAGGATGGATAGTCGGAATTATGATTTGAACAGTGAGTGGGTAGAATTCAATCATTTTTTCAACTCGATTATTGATCGCTTTGAATTTTTAAAATCACATGATGGTCATTTCAAGCGACTTCTACCGACAACGGAATTATTTGTTGAAATTGATACGGATAAAATGACGCAGGTCATTGATAATATTATTTCAAATGCGTTGAAATATTCACCAGATGGTGGCGATATTCGTTTTGGTGTTACGATGGAGGATCACTTTATAAAGGTGATGATTTCAGATGATGGAATGGGTATCCCACAAGCGAATGTTAAGCGGATTTTTGACAGGTTTTATCGAGCAGATCGTGCAAGATCACGTGCTATGGGCGGTACAGGTTTAGGTCTGGCGATTGCACGCGAGATGGTGATTGCGCACGGAGGGGATATATGGGCGGAAAGTGAGGAAGGCAAGGGGACAACGATTTTCTTCACGCTACCTTTCGAACTTCAAGAGGATGGTGAGTGGGATTGAAATATATTGAACTAATTAAATCAATCATTCTGCTCTTACTCGTCGCGTTAAGTATTGTCTTTACGTTTTCCATTTGGACGTACACCCCAAGTTACGAAACATCTGAAGAATTGCCGACTGTCGATATTTCCATTGCGAAAAGAATGTCTATAGATGAGATTATTAAACCATATAAGCTCATTTTCAATTTTGAAGAAAAACTGACTGGAACACTTAGCCCAACGGATATCGACTATATTGTGAATGAATTAAAGAAATGGGGATTATCTGAACTCAAGCTCGTGGATAATCAGTTTAATGCAGAGAAACTGGATGTTCTTATGAGGAAGCCTAATCAATTTACATTGTATTTTCATGGAGAAGTTCCCCTGCCTGTTTATAATAATGTATTGTCGATGGAGGGGCTTAAATTGGGTGTACCGGAAATGTCCTTCGATCGACTGGTTGTCGATTGGAATCCGTCTGGCGTGCCTATGAATATTAGCTTTGTGAGCAGAGCGGATAAAGTACTATATCGCGCAAAGGTCAATGACTATCATGGATTTCAACGTTTAATTTTAACATGGGGGAAAGAGCTTGGCGCGTATGCCGATGTTAACGCAGACGACTCGCCATTCATTGGACTATCCGCAGAACCTGTTGAAACAATTCGGAATATGTACTATCAACGGGAGATTAACCCATCTCGTTTCCGCGATGCACTTTTTAGCGACCCAAATGCTGTTCGTCGCAGTCAGTCGGGATTGAACAAAGAGGAATTCCAAGATGACCATGCGTTGATGAATATTGACACTGAGAAGAAAATGTTGAAATACGTTGTGCCAGCTACTGAAAGCCATGAGCTTGCGATTCCTTCGGAACTATTGACCAACACAATTGACTTTGTGAATGAACACGGCGGTTGGACAGATGAATATAGGTATATGTCGATGAATCCGATATCCCGTTACGTTAAGTTTCAATTGTTTTTACATGGACTACCCGTCTATGGAGATGTAACTTCTACTGAGATGACAGAAGTATGGGGAAATAATCGAATTTTAAGCTATAGTAGACCGTATTATACATTGGATTTGCCGTTCCCTGAAATAGATGTCGAGTTCCTGCCTTCAGGCGTTGATATTGCAGAGATGCTGAAGCAATCAGATACGATTGATTTTAAAGCGATTGAAGAGCTCACGCTTGGTTATTTTATGCAACATGATAGTGAGCGTCGTCTGTTTATCATGGAGCCTTCTTGGTTTTATTTATCGAAAGGGAATTGGATACGCTTTTCACCTGAGTTATTAGGGGGTGAACTAATTGGATTGGAATAAAACTAAAACGATTTTTATTATTGTTTTTTCGATTTTGAATATTTTTCTGTACTATCTTTATTTGGATCGCGTGATGGAGACGGAAAGTGTACAAGTGTTAGGGAAAACATCGATTGAGGAATCACTTAGACTCGATAATATAACATTTACCGATCTGCCATTAGTGACAAAGGATTCTTCCTATGTGTCTGCAAAAATTGTGACATTCACAAGCGAACAGATAAAGAAACTGGAAAATCAAACAGCCGAGGTTGTGAATAACACCTATTTGCAATCTAAAATGGAAACACCGATTAGTGTACGGAGTGGCAAAGGAGATTATGATTTTACTGAATTCCTGATGAAGTATGTGTTGAATGGATTAGATTATGTACTTTGGGAGGTTAATGAGGAGGAAAGACATGCCTTGTTCTTTCAGAAGGTAGACAATCATCCAATCTATTTCAGTCCGGATGCTATGCTAGTGATTCATTGGGATGAAGAAGGTAGAGTAACGAATTATGACCAGCGTATGTTTGGTGAATTTGTTAGTTTTAATAACAAAAAAGATCTTCTTTCACCTATTGAAGCACTTGGATCATTGTCTTCACGTGGTCATTTGAACCAAGATTCAAAAGTGAAAAGTATGAAGCTCGGTTATTCAACACTTGTTCAATTGACGGAAACGCAAGTGTTTGCTCCGACATGGCATGTTCATGTAGAATTAAAGGATGGTACAATTGAAGATCACTTCATCCATGCAGTAGAAGGTAAGATTATAGAGTTCCAAGAAGTAGTGGACGATGAACATGAATGAGAGGTTTTTGTAATGCGTTTTAGTGTGCTCGCAAGCGGTAGTAGTGGCAATGCGATCTATATAGAGAATGATGAACATACTTTTCTTGTTGATGCGGGTTTTAGCGCGAAGAAAATGGATAGTTTAGTAGCCGGCATTGATCGCTCCATGAAGCAGGTGGATGGGATTTTTGTTACGCATGAGCATAGTGATCATATTAAGGGTATTGGTGTTGTTGCCCGAAAGTATGGGATTCCGATTTATGCGAATGCCAAGACTTGGCAGGCGATGGACGGGCTTGTCGGGAATATTCCTTTGGACCAGCGTTTTCAATTCAATATGGAAACGGTCAAGTCATTTGGTTCACTCGACGTTCAATCATTTGGTGTGTCGCATGACGCGGCGGATCCAATGTTTTATATTTTTCATGAAAATGGACGTAAGCTTGTAGTCATTACGGATACAGGTTATGTGAGCGATCGAATGAAGGGTCTTATCCGCGGAGCAGACTCCTTTGTGTTTGAAAGTAATCATGATGTCAGTATGTTGCAGATGGGACGTTATCCGTGGTCTGTGAAGCGAAGAATCCTCAGTGATGTGGGGCATGTGTCTAATGAAGATGCGGCGGTCGCTATGAGTGAGGTTGTGGAACAGAAGGATACGCGTATTTACTTATCGCATTTAAGTAAGGATAATAATATGAAAGACCTTGCTAGAATGAGTGTGACACAGACGCTGGAGACATGTGGGATTCGGACAGGTGAATATGTCCATTTGTACGACACAGATGCTGATCAGCCAACGGAGCTTGTAACAGTATAGGAAAAGCGGAAGGCGCCTGATAGACGCGACAGGCATAAGTCAAGCCAGAGACGTGGCGCTCTTTGCCGCATAGCTGGCTTGCTTATGACCCGAGCGGCTGGTGCCTGGAGCTAGACAGTATGGAATAAAACCTTGCCTTCGGGTGAGGTTTTTTCTTTTGTGTGATCATTATTTTTGAAATCGGCAAAATAGGGTAAAGTTAACTTGAGGACATTAGAAAGGGAGAGGCATATGGATGAATATAATCGGCCTTCTAATCAGGAAGAGTCTAAATCGGAATATGAAATGAGGTCAGAATATAAGCCACCCGCTCCACCACCGAAGCGAAAGGCTGGCTTTTTCCCAAGTTTGTTTGGTGCTGTCATTGGTGGTCTTGGTGTTTGGTTGCTTATGACAAATTTAACGGATGAACCGAAGGAAGCTCAAGTTGAACCGACTACAGACGTAAAACAGACGGAACAAATTTCAGTTGAAGTGACAAATGACTTAACTGAAATTATTGATGAAGTCATTGATTCGGTTGTTGGTGTGACGAATTTACAAACTGTCCGTGACTTTTGGTCAACAACGGAAACGTCAAGGGAAGCGGGTACAGGCTCAGGTGTTATTTATAAGAAACAAGATGGTAAAGCGTATATTATTACAAATCATCATGTTGTAGAAGGCGCACAAGAGCTTGAAATTACATTTGATGATGGCACGAAGACGGCGGGGAAGCTTGTTGGTAGTGATATGTGGACTGATTTAGCTGTTATTGAAATTGATGCTGTAAATGTGAAGACAGTGGCTACGTTTGGGGATTCGGACGTGCTAAAGCGTGGTGAAACGGTGATTGCTATTGGTAACCCACTAGGACTTGGCTTCTCGGGATCAGTAACTGTGGGTGTAGTATCTGGTAAAGACCGTTCAATCCCAATTGATTTTGATGAAAACGGTGCGATTGATTGGTACGCAGATGTACTTCAAACCGATGCGGCTATTAATCCTGGGAACTCTGGTGGGGCACTTATCAATATGACTGGCCAGCTGATCGGTATTAATTCAATGAAAATATCAGAAGCAACAGTTGAGGGAATTGGCTTAGCGATTCCGATTAACCTTGCGATTCCGATTATTGATCATCTTGAAACGACTGGGACTGTGAATAGACCCACAATGGGGGTTTCACTCATCGACCTTAGAAGTATTCCGGAACAGCAGCAGCGCGGGCTGCTGGCAGTACCAGGGGACGTGACAGATGGGGTTGTCATTACGGACGTCATTGCTAATTCACCAGCACAATATGCGGGAGTTCAGAAATATGATGTCATCGTTGAAATGGATGGCGAAAAAATTGAAGATATGGTCAGCTTGCGTAAACATCTGTATAATGCGAAGGAAGTAGGCGATACGATGAAAATGAAAGTCTACAGAGAAGGCAAGTTACTTGAGCTTGAAATGGTTTTAAAGGATGGTAACTCGTTCTAAGCATTAGTACAATTCGGGTTAGATCTCGGAGGACATTTACACACAATTTACAAAGAAACCTTATCCACAGTGGGTAGAGTAGCTAGCTGATGGCTATTCTACCTTCTTTTTAATATATTTGCTCTTTGTGGATAAATCTAAATATTTGTGAATAACTTTGTGAACAATAAAAAAGAAGAAAGCAGGGATGAATATGACGATTTATAGCTGTGAAACCCATATAAATCACGCACTTGATGTTTTTGTAGCTGGGGAAGGAAAATTTCCGATTATGGAATTACTATCGGATGAAATAAAGTTATCCACAAGCTGTGCTTACTGTGAAGAGGCTGCATTATATGTTGTGGCGAACAAATAATCGGACACAAGATGTAGATAACTGCTGTGGGTATGTGCATAAGTATTGTGGGTAGTTTGTTTGTAAATAGAATGTAAAGGTGGATAACCTGTGAATATTACAATTGTGACTGTAGGAAAACTAAAAGAAAAGTATTTGAAAATGGGCATTGAAGAGTTTTCAAAACGACTTGGGGCTTATGCAAAAATCGAGTTGGTCGAAGTAGCAGATGAAAAAGCGCCGGAATCATTAAGTGATGCGGATATGGAAATCGTGAAGAAAAAGGAAGCCGATCGGATTCTAGCGAAAGTCGGGGCGGATGCTTATGTTATTGCACTGGCGATTGAAGGAAAAATGAAAACTTCAGAGGAGCTAGCAGCGGGCATTGAGTCGTTAATGACTTATGGTCGCAGTAAGTTGGTGTTTATCATTGGCGGATCGCTTGGCTTGCATGATAGTGTGCTGAAACGAGCAGATGAACTGTTGTCATTCTCAAAAATGACTTTTCCACACCAGATGATGAAACTGATTTTGCTGGAGCAGGTGTATCGGGCTTTTAGGATTATGAAGGGTGCACCGTACCATAAGTAACGGCGAATTTTCTTGTTCTCAGGAATCCACCACTTCTAAACATCGTGAAAGTGGTGGACGTTCAAATATGGTCTTATCAAGTAGGGTTTCCTTCAATTATACAGTCATCCGAGTCTCCTCATCATATTCCGGGCTATTGCGGGTGATACTCGAGCAAGCCAATAGAGCAGTTTGGTCTTGGATACGTAAACTTCATTTGCCCGACCTTTAATGGAGCTTAATATTGCGGCTGCTACCTTGTCAGGGTGCAGTTTATTACTACCTCTTCCCACGGTCATCGGGGTTTCCACAACTGGCGGAAGAATCTCAATGATACGGACATTTGATTCGGCTAATTGATTTCTTAGCGCTTGTGTAAAAATCCTCAATCCACCTTTTGTCCCACAATAAACGGCGGAATTTGTCTTTGGAACAAGAGCAAGTCCTGTAGTCACATTCAAGATTGCAGCCTCTTGCTGCTTTTTAAGTACCGGTAATAAGGTGCGAATGAGAAGTAGCGGCGCTAAAAAGTTTGCTTGCATTTCATATTCAATCTTATGGGTAGTAGACTCGTCTGAATCAAACTGTATATTATTCTGAATACCTGCGTTATTGATCAATACTTGCAGGTCTGGATGATCATTTACAAGCTGTTCGCCAAGTGTTATTAAAGCCTTCGAATTGGCAAGATCGCAAGAATAGATCCCCGCAAGATCGTGTTTATTGTTCAACGCAGCTAACTTATTCTTATCCCTGGCGACGACAATAACGCTTGCTTCCTCTCGTAATAGGGCTTCAACAGTGGCCAGACCTATGCCAGAAGTTCCTCCTGTTATCAGTACTTTAACACCTCTAAGATCCATTTATAACCGCCTTCTTTACTTTGTGATAAACTAATCATAATAAAAGAACTAATCCAAATCATTAACCTATGTTAATAGATTTAAAAGAGGTGCATTGAGCATGTATCGCAGTTCGTTGTATGATTCTTTAAAGCAAATCACTGATATTCCGGTGGAGGAGTATATTTATTTTGAACAGCAGTTGAAGTGGAAAGACATAGAAAAAGGACAGCATGTGCTTCGGGAAGGGGACGTTTGTAATCATCTATATTACTGCGTCGACGGCGTTTTTCGAATGTATCATACATCCCAGGATGGAGCGGAGTTTAATAAGAACTTTTTTACAAAGAATGTGTTTTTCACTTCATACAGCTCGATTGTTCTGGACATTCCTTCTTTTTATTCCATTCAAGCCCTGAAAAACTCCAAGATTGCGAGCTTTACCAAGCAGACTTTTGAGAATTTGTATGAACGAAATCGATGTTGGGAAACGTTGGGGAGGAAGCTTGCCGAAGGACTGTATGTCAAGAAAGAACTCAAAGAGCGCCAGCTAATGGTTCACTCGGCAGAAGAACGTTATCAGATTTTTCTTCAGGAATATCCCGGATTGGACAAGAGAATACCTCAATATCACATTGCTTCGTATCTGGGGATCAGCCCTGTATCACTAAGCCGAATTAGGGGTTCCTCTGGGATATTTGACGGCTGAGAATGAGATGAAATACATCTATTTGAAACGAGTTCCCCAATAAAGTGGTCTGCCAACTATCGCTTTCGATTATGGTGATAAAGAAGCGATCTTAATAGGCACCCAATTAGGAAAGTTTTATCGTGTTGAGGTACACATGCCGGCGGAACTCAAGGAATTTTGTCATTAAACTGCGCATAGTTGCAGAAAGCCCTTCTCCTACAAGGAGAAGGGCTTTCTGTAGAAAATTACTGAGCGGGAGTGTTAGTCTCTGTTAATTAAAGAATATGTTCACTATTAACATGATATCTTCCTATTGGTACCACAGAAGGAGAGCCCGAAATGTGATCTTTTATCACAGAGCAACGAAGCCCGAAAACATCTTTAATCAATTCACTTGTAATGACCTTTGAAGGTTCGCCTTCTGCAACCAGCTTTCCTTGACGAAGGGCAAAAATATGGTCTGCGTAACGTGCGGCCAAGTTGATATCATGGAGGACCATTACGATTGTTGTTCCGCGTTTTCGGTTAAGGTCAGTTAGCAGGTCAAGAATTTCAATTTGATACGTAATATCTAAAAAAGTTGTCGGTTCATCAAGAAATAAAATATCGGTTTGCTGCGCCAACGCCATTGCAATCCAGACGCGCTGTCTTTGTCCGCCGGATAGCTCGTCAATGTTCTGGTTTGCAAATTCGGTAATGTTCATAATGTCCATTGCTTCGGCAACAGCTTCATAATCCTTTTTTGTCCAACCGGAGAACAGGGATTGGTGAGGGTACCTGCCTCGTCCAACCAAATCCGAAACCGATATTCCTTCTGGAACAATGGGGGATTGCGGCAGAAGCCCTAAAACCTGCGCCAATTGTTTCGGCGGGATTTTACTGAGCGGTTTTCCATCCAGTGTAATTTTTCCAGATGTCGGTTTGATAAGTCTTGCCAATGTTTTAAGAAGTGTAGACTTTCCGCAGCCGTTTGCGCCAATAATGACACTGATTTTATTGCTTGGGATTAAAAGGTTTACGCCGTGGACAATGGTTTTATTATCATAGCCCGAAATGACTTGTTCAGCTTGAAAAGTATGTGCCGGTTTCATTATAAATCTCCCTTTCGATTCATTCGGATTAACAAGTAGATCAAGTAGGGAGCCCCTAGAATGCCTGTGATTACGCCTACCGGGTATCTAGCGACGAATGCAAATTGTCCAATAAGATCTGATGCTAAGACTAAAACGATGCCAACAAGACCTGATGGAATAATAGTTGAAAAGCCCACGCCCACTAATCTTTTTGCGATAGGTCCAGCAAGGAATGCGACAAATGCAATGGGTCCTGTTGTAGCGGTAGCTAACGCAATGATAAGTACAGAACTAATAATAAGTACAAGTCTTGTCTTATCCGTATTAATTCCAAGTGAAGTGGCAGCCTGCTCTCCGAGCTCCAACATATCTAATTGTTTCCCGAGTAAGATAATAACAGGTGTAAAGATTAGAACTGTTACAATCAAAGGGAAAAGATTCTCCATTTTAGCTCCATTTAGACTACCACTTAGCCATCTTATTGCAGAGGGAATATCATTCGTCTGACCAATAAGCAATAAATAGGAAATGACGGCGTTCAATATTGCTTGGATTCCAATTCCAATTAGTATTAATCTACCTATTGAAAAAGAAGTCCCTTTTGATAGTAAAAAAATAACAATTACTGTAGCAAGTCCACCAACAACAGAAGCAATGGAAACAACCATATTGCTGGCATGTAGAACAATGATGCAAAAAACAGCGGCTGCACTTGAACCAGCGGTAATTCCGATGACATTGGGGTTTGCCAAAGGGTTTCGTAACATTGTCTGGAATACTGTACCGGCAACTCCGAAAGCGAATCCGGCAAAAACACCTGCAATCATTCGTGGAAAACGGATTGTCCCCACTGCAAACGATGCGCCTTTTACTTGTTCACCCAGCAGGACATGTACGACATCCTGAACGGGATAAATCGTATTCCCTAGCATGAGCATAGCGCAGCAAAGTGCGAAAGCAATGATTGCAAGTAAGGAAGTCACGAGTATAAAACGCCGACGTCTCTTTGTTCTGCCAACTAGTATAAGATTCATAGAGTCATTTATCATAATGCACGCATCTTCGTTTTCATAGTTAGTAAGATTAAAATAGGAGCCCCAATAAATGCCGTCACTACACCAACTTCAAGCTCACCTGGACTGCCGATAAGCCTACCGCATACATCTGATATCGTTAAAATAATGGCACCTGAAAGGGCTGCCATCGGGATAACATATCGTAAATCAGGCCCAATGACGAGTCGTATTACGTGGGTGGCCAATAAACCAATAAAGCCAATAGGGCCCGCCAGCGCTGTTGCTGCACCACATAATAGAACACCACCAAAAGCGGCAATGAGTCTAAGTGTGCCAGTTCGTACACCTAAACCTTTAGCAACTTCATCGCCTAATGCTAATGCATTCAGTGCTGAAGCCGAGAATAGTGCTATTAGTATTCCAACAAGAAGAAAAGGAAGCAAAGTAGAGATAGTACTCCAGTTTCCTGACCCAACACTTCCTACCTGCCAAAATCTAAATTGATCCATAACGTTTGAGCGGGGAATCATAATTGCAATTACGAGAGATGATAATGCTGCACTTGTAGCAGCACCCGCTAAAACAAGTTTAAGGGGTGTGGCACCGCCACCCCCCATAGAACCAATTCCGAATACAAAAATGGCAGTTATGGTTGCTCCCGCTAGTGCAAGCCAAATATATTGACTAGCAGTACTGATATTTAAAAAGGAAATTCCACAAATGACAAAGAGAGAAGCCCCTGTGTTTACACCTAATATGCTGGGATCTGCAATGGGATTACGCGTGACCGATTGCATAAGTGCCCCGGAAACTCCTAATGCGGCACCACACATTAAACAAAATACAGTTCTAGCAATTCTTTGGCGTACAACATTTGCTCCATGGGACTGTACATCAGGATGAAATAAACCAGCCATTAGTTCATCCCACCCAACTGTACGTGAGCCAAAGGCAAGGGAAGCCAGTACACATATACCGAGTAAAATAATGGAGAGTACAAGGACTCTTATAAAATTTTTCGGAATAAGCAACTGCTTATTTACTGAAACGGATGTATGGATCATTTTATTTTACCTTGTTAGCAGCTTCTGAAAGTAAATTTAAGTATTCATCAATTGAATATTCAATTGCAAGTGGATTTGGAGTCCCAGCCGCTGCAAGTGGCGTGTTATCTCCAATAATTACAACAGATCCTCTTTGAACTGCTGGAATTTTTCCGAGAATTGGATCAGCTTGTAGTGCATTTAATGTATTGTCATCTCCGTATGATATGAAAAGATCGACTTCGTTCAGTATATCTGCATTTTCAGCACTTAATTCTAAATAGAAACTATTTGGATCAGTAATTTGACTCGTTATACTTTCAGGATATTCCATTCCTAACTCAGTAAGGAACTCACCACGTGGATCTGTTGGTGTGTAAATATAAAATTTCGATAAATCTGTCGCTGTTACGCTAACAAACGCAGCTTTTTTCCCTTTTATAGCAGGGTATTCATTCGCTTTATCTTGAATTAATTTCTCCGTATCGGCAATCAGTTGTTTACCTTCCACTTCCATTCCCATACCCATTGAATTGAATGTAATTTGTTCACGCCATGAAGCTAACCAAGGGCTCGTTTGGTAGGCAACAACTGGAGCGATTTCACTTAATGTGTCATATTCTTCTTGCGTAATACCTGAGTATGCTGCAAGAATTACATCTGGGTTTACATCTGAAATGGCCTCAAAATCAAGTCCGTCTGTATCCTGGAAAATAGTAGGGTTATCCACACCAAGTTCCTTAAGCTTGTCTGCTGTCCAAGGTAATAGTCCGCCGTCATCCTGAATACCGTAATTCGCTGCTGAAAAGCCTACAGGTGCAACCCCGAGAGCAAGAGCAACATCATGGTTTGCCCATGAAATCGTAGCAACGCGTTCAGGTTTCTTTTCAATTACAGTTTCACCTAAAGCGTGCTTGATGACTAACGGGTATTTGGAAGTTGTCTCTTCTTTTTTTGTATCTGCTACTCCAGTAGAAGTGGAAGTAGATTTATCAGCTGAACAAGCAAATAGCAGTAACATAGCTGAAATAAATAAAATGCTGAGTGAGATTTTTCGTTTGGTTTTCATTAATTAAGCTCTCCTTTTAACTGATAATGATTATCATTGTCAATGATATCTATTTCATTCTTGCTTGTCAATGAAAATTTTAGGAGATTGTGTATCTGTGAAGTCTTGTGGGTGGGTTTGCTTTTTTTAACCATCTTTCAAATAGATGAAAACTACTATATAATAGGTATTATCTAAAGAAAATTGTATTACGTTTTGTGACTGTTATAATTGAGACAGAAGATATGTGATGCCCGATCAGGCGCTTCTATATTCTTTCTGCAAATCTTAGAGTATAAGGATGATAAAAATGAGCAACAGCGAAAAGAAAACAGATGTTATCTTAATTGGTGCCGGAATCATGAGCGCTACTTTAGGGACAATGCTGAAGGAATTAGTGCCTGAATGGAACATTAAAGTATTTGAAAAGCTCTCGAGTGCGGGAGAAGAAAGCTCTAACGAGTGGAATAACGCGGGAACAGGACATGCAGCATTATGTGAGCTTAACTATACAAGTGAAAAACCAGACGGATCTGTAGATATTAGCAAAGCTATAAATATTAATGAACAGTTTCAGGTTTCCATGCAGTTTTGGTCTTACCTTGTAAACCAAAAGCTAATTAGCAATCCCCAAGAATTTATTACGGCGTTACCACATATGAGTATGGTGCAAGGAGAACAAAATATAGCGTTTTTAAAGAAACGTTTTGAAGCGATGTCTAAAAATCCTCTGTTCGAGGGGATGGAGTTTTCCGATAACGTAGAAAAACTGAAGGAATGGATTCCACTTATTATGCAAGGTCGTCCATCGAATGATGCGATTGCAGCAACCAAAATCGACTCTGGAACAGATGTCAATTTTGGTGCTTTAACGCGCATGTTATTTGATCACCTAAAAGCTAAAAATGTTGATATTCATTACAAACATAGTGTTGCCGGTATGAAACGAACGGAAGATGGCCTATGGGAAGTAAAAGTGAAGAATGTCGATAGCGGTGCGATTGAGCGCCATACGGCAAAATTTGTCTTTATCGGCGGCGGTGGTGGAAGTCTGCATCTATTGCAAAAATCCGGTATTCCTGAAGGGAAGCATATCGGTGGTTTCCCAGTAAGTGGCATATTCATGGTGTGTAATAACCCGGAAGTGGTCGAGCAGCATCATGCAAAAGTGTATGGAAAAGCTGCTGTAGGCGCTCCACCAATGTCTGTTCCGCATCTAGATACACGATTTATCAATAATAAGAAATCATTGCTATTTGGTCCATTTGCAGGCTTCTCACCGAAGTTTTTAAAAACGGGCTCTATGCTCGATTTAATCACTTCTGTTAAACCGGATAATGTGCTGACGATGTTATCCGCTGGCGCAAAAGAAATGTCTTTGACAAAGTATCTTATCCAGCAAGTACTGTTATCGAAAGAACAGCGTATGAAAGAGTTACGAGATTTTATTCCGAATGCCAAAATAGATGAGTGGGATTTTGTAGTCGCAGGTCAACGTGTGCAAGTGATTAAGGACACGGAAGCTGGTGGTAAAGGAACGCTACAATTTGGTACGGAAGTGATTACTGCGGAGGATGGTTCAATCGCAGCGCTGCTAGGTGCTTCCCCAGGAGCATCTACTGCTGTTCACGTAATGTTTGAAGTCATTAAGAAATGCTTCCCGCAACATATGGAAGAGTGGGAGCCGAAATTGAAAGAAATGGTTCCTTCCTATGGACTGTCATTAGAGGACAACCCAGAGCTTCTGCATGAAGTTCATACTTCAACAGCGCAGGTACTTGGGTTAAGTGACAGCTTACCGGAGTCTAGTAGTTCATTGGAGCTAGAAACAGAAGAGTTGAATGAGGAAGTTTAAGTAAATAAAAGTTCCAGATACTCATCGGATGTTGAACCGTTTGAGTATCTGGAACTTTTTTAGTACAGATAATTATTTAAAAACACAAAACTTTTTTATACGATACAAGCCGGAATGGCTGTGTAGATCCCGACGAAGTGTTGAACAATGTTTCCGAGGATGGGGATGATTTTTTGTTATAAATCATAGCGGTCAGATTGCAAGAAAGTTGTAAAATGAAGAAGGATATAGGGTACTTTGGAAGGAAACCTGTTAAAATAGAATAGATGTTTTAGTCAAAAAGGGAATTTACATCTTCAGTATGAATCGTTACTTGTAACAGTATATCGGTGAATGCTTTTTGAAATTGCAAGGAGAAATCACAATAAACAACAGACAGGGAGAGAATAAGATGATTTCAAAAGTTGGTCAAATTATGCTATATGTTAATAACCAGGACGAAACAGTAAAGTTTTGGACAGAGACAGTAGGATTTAGCGTCATTTCAGAAGAGGATAATGGTCAAGGCATGAGATGGATTGAAATTGCGCCAACGAAGGACGCAGAAACAACGATTATTCTTCACAATAAAGAGCTTATTGCTAAAATGCAGCCTGAGTTAAATCTTCAAACGCCTTCTTTACTCCTATTCTCGGATAATTTGGATGAGCTATACAAGGATCTTTCGGACAAGCAGGTTACGGTCGGAGAGCTAGTCACGATGCCTTCTGGAAGAGTATTTAACTTTGCGGATAATGAAGGAAATTACTTTGCGGTTTTGGAGAAAAAATGAATGTAATCAAATAAAAGTGCTAGATACTCATTGGACTGTTAATCGTTGAGTATCTGGCACTTTTTCTTTGTAGACCATAAGCGCAAGAATGAGGACGAAATCGATACAGGATTCTTGTTAAAATAGATGTAACAAGCTTCGGTAGCAGTTCTAAACCTTGGAAGGAAATGCATTTTCGGATAAAATGATTTCCTTTTTGGAAAGCAATGCTTCACAATTAATAGAATCAAAAGATACCTCATTGCTGTATAAGGGTTGACTTAGAAAGGGCGGAGAATTCAATGAAGGATAGACTCAATCTTTCTTTTGATGAAATGTGGGATAAAATTATGGCTTGCGATCAAAAGTATGATGGGCTATTTTTTACGGCAGTGAAAACAACAAAAATATACTGTCGACCATCCTGTAGATCTAGAAAGCCTAAAAAAATAAATGTGGATTTCTACTATGACATCCACAAAGTTGAACAAGCAGGTTTTCGTGCTTGTAAAAGGTGTCAACCGGAAGTTGAGCATTCACCGCATACGGAACTAGCTAGAACCGTCATCTCCTTTTTAATCAATCACTATAAACAAAAGTTGGTATTACAGGATATTGCGGATCATGTCGGGGTAAGCCCTTTTTACCTTGAAAGATTGTTTAAACAGGAAACATTGGAAACGCCACGTGCATATTTAGAAAAAATAAGAATCGATAAAGCAGCGTATCTCCTTTCTAGCACGAATCGATCGAATTTAGAGATCTGCTATGAAGTAGGGTTCCAGAGTCCTTCAAACTTTTATAAGGTATTTCGCCGTTTGAAAAATTGTTCACCTAGTGAATATCGTATTTTTGCCGCAAAGGAGTCACGAGTATGAGATGGGGCAATCATGGGTCGTATATTGAGATACACCCACCAAAGGAGTTCAATTTTGAAGAATGCTTAGTATTCTTGGGCAGGTCCAACGAAGAAGTGCTCCATCAAATTAAAGATGGTTTATTGTATAAATTAATTAAAGTCAATCAAGAACTAATTCTTTGTAAAATAGGATTCGTTCAACAAGTCATTCATGTTGAATTCCCAATTGTTTCATCGTCTAAAGACGTCCATGAACAAGTAGCGGCATATATATGGGAATGGTTTGATTTGGATCAAGACTTGAGCTGTTTTTATAAAGTAGCCAACCAAGATAAGGTATTGCAGCAGGTTTACAAGAAATATTATGGGTTACGGATGATGGGTATCCCAGATTTATTCGAAGCATTGACATGGGCAATCATGGGGCAACAAATCAATTTAACATTTGCCTACAAATTAAAAAAACGCTTTGTCGAAAGCTTCGGAGAATGTCTTACTTTTGAAGGTGATACTTTTTGGCTATACCCAACGTATGAAAGAATAGCCATACTAGAGGTAGAGGAACTAAGAATATTACAATTTACTGTTAGAAAGGCTGAATATGTGATTGGAGTAGCTAAAATGATGGAGGCTGGTCAATTAACAAAAGAAATGTTGCTACAGGAGCAAACGAATCAGCAAGTGCAAAAATCTCTAATGGCAGTACGAGGAGTAGGCGCATGGACGGCAGATTATGTGATGATGAAATGCTTACACAATCCGTCTGCCTTTCCAATAGCAGATGTCGGTCTTCAAAATGCGTTAAAGCTACAATTAGGACTTGAGCGAAAACCAACAATTGAAGAAATGAAAGAAGTTGCGATTAATTGGAAAGGTTGGCAGGCGTATGCTACCTTTTATCTCTGGAGGTCTTTATATGCATAAATTAGATTACAAATCGCCAATCGGCATAATAGAAATAGTGGGGTCAAAGGAAGCAGTTAGTTCAATCTTATTCGTTGAACGAGACGAAATTATCAATGTAATAAGTGATGAGACCACCGACGCTGTAGTAGAATGCTTTAATCAACTGGATGAATATTTTAAAGGGAAGCGTCATGTATTTACATTCCCCTATCACTTCGAGGGTACTGAATTTCAAAAAACGGTGTGGAATGCTTTGACAACAATTTCTTATGCTAATACAGGGTCTTATAAGGATATTGCTGTTTCCATTAACAATGAAAAAGCCGTCAGAGCAGTAGGAACTGCCAATGGTAAAAATAAATTAAGTATCGTCATTCCTTGTCATCGAATTATCGGTGCAGACGGAAAGTTAACGGGTTATGCGGGCGGCTTGTGGAGGAAGGAATGGCTCCTCGAGCATGAGAAGACTTTTAAAAAGAACTTGCAGAAGAAGCAGTTATAAATGTTCAATAATGAACAACATAGAAAAATGGGGTGCCCACAAGACAAGGTACTCCGTTTTTGTATGCACATTAAGATTCGATCGATGTACTTGTGCTGAAAGTAGGGGAACGTGTGGATTCTCACTGAATGGTATCATAGTAGATACTATACAATGACAAATAGGATGGAGGTGTTTATATGCACCCAACAGAACTTTTGAACGTCAGACTATTAAAGGAAATTGCAGAGTTTATAAATGAAGAAACTGAAATAGAGGCGATGCTGTCCGGTGCCCTAAGTAAGTTTTTAAAAGGCACTAACTTTCGAACGGGTTGGATATTTTTTATTGATGACAAAGGTAAACAGCAGCTGATTGTTAGTGAAAATCTCCCTGAAGCGCTAGCGCAAAACGGATGCAACCATTTGAAAAAGGGTGGCTGTTGGTGTGTGTCGAGATACCAAAATGGGGAATTAGAAAAGGCATCGAATATTATTGAATGTCAGCGGATTGAGAATGCGATTGCTACAAAGCTAGGCGATAATGGTGGAATTACACATCATGCAACGGTACCACTGCAATCGGGGCAGGAACGGTTTGGGTTATTGAATGTCGCTTCCCCGAGCACAGTCACTTATTCTGAGGGGGAACTCGCTTTACTCGAGTCACTTGCCTTCCAGATAGGCTCATCGATTAAACGGATCATGTTGACGAAACAGGAGCAGAAGCTCGCGCTTTTACAGGAGCGGAATCGCTTGGCAAGAGATCTGCACGATTCTGTGAACCAACTGTTATTTTCAGTAACTTTGACTGCAAGGGGCGGGTCAGAGATGACAAATCAAATTGATATAAAAGAGACATTTAAGGAAATACAGTACTTGTCGCAGGAAGCATTAAATGAGATGAGGGCATTAATATGGCAGCTTCGTCCAAGTGGTCTAGAAAGTGGGTTGCTTGAAGCGATAAAAGGCTATGCGGAAATGTTAGGACTGTCCGTGAATTCGCGCGTATCTGGAGTCCTTAATGTACCTTCAGGTGTTGAAGAAACTTTATTTCGCATCTCACAAGAGGCATTAAATAATATTCGAAAGCATGCAGGGGTCAATGTCGTGGAAATGTTTTTGAATGTAACGAAAACCGATGTTTTACTTGTCATTAAGGACGATGGTCAAGGATTTTTAATAGATCATGGAATTCGGCTTCCCTCAATAGGCTTACAAAGCATGAAAGATCGTGCAAAGACTGCAGGCGGTTCAGTTGAATGGGATAGTGAAATTGGAAGAGGGACGGAGATATTAGTCCGTATACCCTATTAAGAGGTGAACGGAATGATAAAAGTACTCATTGTAGATGATCATCATGTCGTTCGAAGAGGCTTACTTTTTTTCTTGAAAACGCAGAAAGACATCCAGGTGATTGGTGAAGCCGAAAATGGGAAAGAAGCGATTGAATTAACGGGCGAACTGCAACCTGATATTGTGCTCATGGATTTGATGATGCCTGTCATGGACGGTATTCAAGCAACTAGGCACATCAAAAAGGATTACCCGCAAGTTGAGGTGCTCATGTTAACCAGTTTTTCTGATCGAGATCACGTCATTCCAGCTATTGAAGCGGGAGCGGCTGGGTATCAGTTAAAGGATATTGAGCCAGACGAGCTCGTTTCATGTATACGAAAAATCATGCGGGGAGAAAATACACTTCATCCGCATGCAACAACACATCTAATGAAGATGAGAGAACCAAAGGAAACGCTACCGCATATCTACAACCCATTGACACGGCGCGAAAAGGAAGTTTTAGTAGAGTTGACAAAAGGAAAAAGTAATCGTGAAATTGCATCGTCATTACTTGTTACGGAAAAAACCGTAAAAACGCATATTTCTAATATGTTCTCAAAATTACTCGTTCAAGATCGAACACAAGCTGCGCTCTACGCAGTAAAACATGGTTTAACCGAATCGAGTGATGACTAAAGGAATAAATTACGCCTAGGCGTAATTGATCAGAAGGTGAGACACAGATAGAAGGTGCTCACCTTTGTCGACAATCTAACGCGTACAAATTTATTTCTTATACACCTCCATCAATCTCTCAATATGCTGCTTCACTTCCAACCATTCCTCTTGCACAACACTATACATAACCGTATGTCGCACCTCTCCATTCGGCCGAATCATATGATTGCGCAAAACTCCTTCTTTTGTAGCCCCAATACGTTCTATGGCTTTTTGTGATTGGGTATTTTCATGGCCTGTTTTAATTTGTACACGTTGCAATTGTAGCTGCTCAAAGCAGTAAGTTAGCAGTAAATATTTGCATTCTGTATTGACGTTTGTACGCCAAACAGATGGATGTAGCCAGGTATGGCCGAGTTCCAGGCGTTTATGGGCAGTGGCAATATCAAAAAAACGGGTTGAGCCGACAATTTGATTAGTTGCAAGAAGGATGATAACAAAAGGATATTCCGTTCCTGCCTCTTGATTCACTAATGCCTGGTCAACATAGGCTCGCACGTCCTCTTTCGTTTGCAACGTCTGCGACATATGCGTCCAAATGCGTTCGTCCTGGCAGCTTGCGTATATGCCCTCAACATCATCCTTTGTCATGGGTCGTAACAGTATAGCCTCTCCGATTAATTGAATAGTTTCCATGATAATTCACTCCTTTGTTTCTTTATATTTGGTAAGGTACCGTGTTTGCGCATAAACATATGTCAAGCAGGGAAAACGGCTAATCAACTAACCAATTATTATCATATAGTATGGTTAGGGGGTGATAATACTATGGAGAACTGTAAAAAGCAAAGAGATGTAGTGAAAATGAATGTGATTAAAAGCTGTGGAAATAGAACTGCATGCTGGCCAACAATAAAAGTTAGCTCTACTTGCATTGGAGTTCCCCCGATAACCCGACCCATAAATACCTCTGAGATTAGTATCATACCCACTGTAAAAAGATATTTTTATGTTGCAATGGCTAACATTAATTTGGCGAATGGAGCCACGCTTCCTGCAACTCTATTTTATAACGATGATGGAAGTTCAACAATAGAATTTATGAGCTTCAGTCCAAATGGGTACGCTGATCTATTCATCAACGCAGTTATCCAAGAAGGAGGAATGTATAGCGTGGACACGAACTCCTTAACGATTAGCCCAGCAAATGCAACCATTTATAGAGGTACTCCTATTATTCTTGAGTTGTTGACGTTCTCAGCTGAACGGAGTTTATAAAGTTGGTTGAGTTTTTTTATATGGACAGCCCTGTCACTTCAGCGCAACTTTTCATTTACTATAGTGTAAATGAAAGGAGGTGAATCAAATGGCGCTTTCCTTAATTAATATTCACGTGAATGTTTCAGGTACTTCGACAAGGTTTTTTAATGTGTTGGCAGCACCTTTAGTTGTTGCCGATGCTACTACTGTTGCTGCAACAACCTTTTTGGATGACAGCGGTACTGCTGCAACTGCTTTTCCAGTCGTTACGAATGGTTACTATAATTTCTATATTAACGGTGTGCTACAAGAGGGCGATTCGTATACAATTTCTGCAACTGAATTGACCTTTAATACGGTTATTGGCAACCTTTCTGCCGGGACTCCTTTGGTAATAGAAGCTGTTGAATTAGTGACGCTAGTGTAACTAAAGGTCTAGCAATATAGGACAAGATTGGTGAAAATGAATGATGCCAGGAACTCCTCGAGTGCCTGGCATCACTATTTCAATCATATCCAACAACAGTCCATATTCCGGTAGAATCGGGACGGATAAGTCTTTTTAGATAGATGGTTGTAATCGGTGTTTGATTGCTGCTTACTTCTAAAATTGCCTCTGCATCGCTTTGTGCAAGGATGTTAAAATCCTGTAGGTCAATGGGGGAGTCGCCTATAATCCCGTCAGGAGAAATTTGAAGACTGACAAAAACTTGCGCTACGGCAACAGGATCTAATCTCCAAGGTGAACTTCCAGCATCGACACTTTTTTGCGTATTTTCCTCTACGGTCATATCATATGGAACATCAAATTGTGGTGTTGTTCCTGAGTTTTTTGCAGTCGATTGCATTTCAAATGCATCATTCGTTAGACTATTTACAAATGCCGCGAGTTCTTTCAAAGCACCATTGCCAATAACAACGTATTCAAAGCCGTCCTGCTGCCATCGAATCGAGCTAACATCTGTCATTCCTGCATACAGCCCTCCGCCGCCTAAAATCCCAACATCCTCATAAACAGGAGACTGTATTTCGGCTACATTGCCATTTACCTTGCCAAGAGTAGCGGTTCGAACAGGTGTAATTGGACTGATAGCATGGCCTTGTATGAAGACAAGCTTGTTGTCGTTGTGTTGTGAGGTGTAGTAAATCTTAACAAGACCTTGATTGGGGATAATCGTCATATAATTTTGGTCGTATCCTTCGGGAATCGTTTTTGGCATTTCTGGAATGTATCCAATAGCTGATGGGATTTCATTTAGGCTATTGACGATTTGTTCAGGTGATGATTCCACCTCTTGGTAGCCTTTCGGAACTTGATAGGACAAGAGTTCTTCAGGAATCGTCTCATTGAAATCAATGTCTGTGAAAGTAATTGTGTACTGTAATGCGTTGTGCATGGCTGTTTGTTTTTGTAACGGAAGCTTTGTTTCCTTGTCAATCCAAATTCGATAAGGTTGCCCGCCCCGGGGCGTTACTTCTACAATCGAAGCTTTTCTACCTATGACGGTATCATCTCCAATCACTTTTGTAGATAAAGCATTCGTTACTTCTTTGATTTCATGACCAAGTTCAAATGCAAAATGATAAGTGTCCGGGAACGCTGGGAATCGATGAATCTGTTTTTCATTTGGATTGACCTGCCACTTTGTTTTTCCGTTGTTACCGGTAACGATGTCTTGATTGATCCCTTCTAGACCTTTGACAACGTAATGTCCATCTCTATTCGCCCATACCTCCAACCTCGCTTGCGTTGTAGACTCCTCGTTCGCATTCGTTGCGATAATTTCAAGAAATCCGTGGTAAGCTTTTACGTCATCGAAAGCTACTTCCATGGCATTCACAATATCACTGTTAGTAAAGGGAGAAAACATGTTAAATAGTATAGCTAAAATGGCAGCAATACTGGCAATACCAGTAAAGAGCATTCCTTTTTTCCGGGGTAACCGTTTCTGGCGTGATAATTCGTTCTCTACTTGTTGAACAAGCATTTTTTCATAATCAGAATTAGGTTCCGCGGGCTCTTTTAGACTTCGGATGCGTTTGACTGTGGAGTACAGTTCCTCGATCTCAACAGATTCTGAAATGGTGTCATGTTCTATCGGTTTTTGTTCTGCATTCAAACGATCAATATACTCGGATAGTTGTTGTTCATGCTTGGACATAACTCGTACCTCCTTCTCTAGTTGACTGTTTTAAGAATCTTGGCAAGCGATTGCAATGCCCGGTGCTGCATCACACGAATATTTACTTCTGTTTTATCCATGATTTCAGCGGTTTCTGCTACTGAATATCCCTTGATTATTCTTAGCTCAATGACTGTCTGTTGTTCTTTTTGAAGCTGTGAGAGTGCTTTTTCGATGATAATGCGTTCAACGCTCATTTCTGTAGCATCGCCCACAGCACTTACCTCGGGATGTATGGTCTCGATATCGACGTTTATTCCTCGACGTTTTTTCTTCCGCCATCTATCACGAAGAACATTTAGCGCGACTGTTTTTAAAAAACCACTATATTTGTCAGGGTGAATCTTGCCCTTACGTAAATAAGGAATAGCTTTCACGAAAGTTTCCTGTGTGATTTCTTCTGCTTCCTCACGGTTTTGTACTTTGTAATAGATGAAACGGTATAAAGGCTTCCATGTTGCGTGACATATTTCCTCCACAGAGCTTGCGGGTATATCTTCCCTATTTATTTGGGGCATTCGCTTTCACCTTCTCTCTCAACCAGTCGCTTATACTAATAAAAACGTCTTGAGGTGTCATAGTGTTACATGGAAAATAAAAAAGATGCAAACGACTTATCAAAATTTGAATCATTTAAGTGTCTTGCCCTTGTTCTTAGTCGGGCTTTCTGTTGGGGAGATTATCTATAAACGAAACCCTGGATATGTTTCAGCCAATTTTTTATCTATTTCGACATATTTCTGATAAATTTACCGAATAAGCAGGAAAAAAGTAGATACAATGAGAATATATAATAGATAGAGATAGGTCAAAAGAGATATTGGAAATAGGTGGAGGAGAGTCTATGAAATTGGGGATAAACGGTAAAGTTGTTCTTGCAATGCTTGTCGTTGTGTTGTCAACGATGTTGATGATTGCTTTCTATTCTCACTCTATGACGAAAGATATTTTGATCGACCAAGTTGAACGGGAGCTGGCTATAAAAAGTGATAATGTAAAAGATGCAGTTTCTTCTGTATTTGAACAAAAAGGTGAAATTGTTCACCAACTTGCATCTATTCCGGTCATCGAAAGCTTTATGGGTGCTAATGAAAAAAGAGAAAATATTCGTTCCAATAAAGACTATGACTGGATTCAAAAAGCATTAGTACAAGCAAAAGAAAACAATGAAGATGTTAATATGGTTTGGCTTGCTCATACGAAGAATAGCTACTATGTTGCAAATGATGATTATGTTACGGATGCATTATATCGTATCGAAGAGCGTCCTTGGTTTAAAAAAGCTTTCGAAAACGAAGGGCTTACGTTTTCTTCAACTTACATTGACTACACAACAAATCAATTAACAATCAGCATAACGCATCCGGTCACAGTAGAAAATGAGCAATTAGGTTATCTAGGCGTGGATATTCATCTGGATGGTCTAGCTGATTTATTACAACCATTCGAGACGGACGGACAAAAAATAGCTTTAGTTTCTGATCAAGGAGATATTTTATACGACCCAGGGGAAATATGGACAACCATTCGGGATATACCCCTAAAAAATGAAGGGATATTGCAACTTCAAACAGATGAGGAGACCCAATTTGCTTCGGTTCGTCAACTGGAAGAACTGGGATGGAAAATAGTTGTGTATATGCCTGAAGAAGTAGTGTTAGCCCCCCTTACAATATACGAAAGGTCGATATTTGTTTCTTGGGCTATTGCTATCCTTGTTTTGTTAACAACACTATCACTTGTTTTGCATTATTTACTGAAAGACATTCCCTTTATTGTTCGCCAAATTAATAAAATAAAACATGGGGATCTTAGCGTTAAAATGGGCATGAAAAGGAAAGATGAAGTTGGTGAAATTGCGAGGGCTGTTGAACAAATGGCGCTACAGATTAAAACCCATGTGGATGAATTGGATTATCAAGCAAGTTATGATTCCCTAACGAGTTTAGCTAATCGGAATTCAATTGAAAAAGTACTTCAACAATGGATCGACGAGATGGATACTGATGAGGAAATGATGGCTGTCACTTTTCTTGACTTGGACCAATTCAAACATGTTAATGATTCAAAAGGGCATGTGTACGGAGATGAGTTGCTAATTGAAGTAGGAAAAAGAATAGGTGAAATGTTGCCGACGACTAGTTTTTTTGGACGCTTCGGAGGCGACGAATTTGTATTAATCATACGGGCTAAAAAAGATGACGTAGACTTTATTGATATTTCCTTACAACGAATCCATGAATCATTCATGAATCCGTTCCTATTATTCGGGCAGCACGTCTATATTACAGCTTCTATGGGTATCTCCCTGTACCCTGCTGATGCAGAAACGATAGGGAAATTGCTTATAAATGCCGATACGGCCCTCTATCATGCAAAAGACCAAGGTCGTAACTGTATTTCTTTCTTTGATAACGATATGAAGGGCCAAATTGAAAAGGAGCTCAAGCTAAAAGATGGTTTGAGACAAGCGCTGTTGAACGAGGAGTTTTTCCTTCACTATCAGCCGCAGCTCGATATTAGCAGTGGGGAGACGGTCGGGGTTGAAGCGCTCCTTCGATGGAAGCATCCAGAATTAGGGATGGTTTCACCTGCGGAATTCATTCCTTTAGCAGAAAGTACAGGTCAAATTATTGCGATTGGCGATTGGGTGTTAGATGCTAGTTTGCAGATGATCAAACGGGTTGCCAAGGAGGATATAACGATACAGCGTGTGGCGGTAAATGTTAGTGCACTTCAATTACGTGAAGCGGATTTTGTTGATAAAGTGCAAAAGAAGCTCGCCTATTATGATGTTGAACCATCCTTCCTTGAAATTGAAATAACAGAGTCCGTCATCATTAATTATCAAGAAGAAACAATCCAAAAGTTGAAAGAATTAAAGCAGTTGGGTGTCCACATTGCCTTGGATGATTTTGGGACAGGCTATTCTTCCTTGAATTATTTGCGTCTGATGCCTATTGACTGCGTCAAAGTAGATCGTTCCTTCATCCATCAAATTGAAGAAGATCCGATTGTACAAGCCATCTTGCAAACAATTATTACGCTGGGACATAGTTTAGGATTTCAAATTGTCGCAGAAGGTGTAGAGGAAGAGGCGCAGCTCCAGATTTTGTGTGATATGAATGTCGATACGGTTCAAGGCTATTACTATAGCAGACCTTTGGATGAAGAAAAACTATTGGATTTTTTACAAAAACAATAAATTCAAAAGCCAAGTACTCATCGAATGTTGAATCATTCGGGTACCTGGCATTTTTTAATTTATACGCTTGTTCTCCGCAAAAGTAGGAACGAAGCGAGTAAATAGAACAGTACCAAAGGCAAAAGCCAGAAGGAAATTTGTACAGCTGTTTTGTCTACAAACCAACTGAAAATATTACCCCAAAGTTCAAAAAAATGTATGAGGTAAACTGCGATACTTCCGATTAGCAGGAAGGCCATTGATGAAATGAACATCCCCTTGCGCCCAAAGCGTTTCGCAAAGCTTGCGATTAAAAAGCCAAGGAAGAATAAATGAAGAAATAGGATCATGTACATACCAAACTGTTCCACTAACGTACCATCGTTTACATAAGGGAAATAGAAAAAGTGGAGCCTATTTCCCCAGCCATTCGACTGGTTTTCTAACTGTCCCATTAAAAAAATCAGTAAGGAGAATACGAAGCTGGAAATTGCTCCAATCACTACAGTCCCGATAAAATAATCGACTCTTCTAATCGACATTCCGACTGCAAAAGGAAACGTTTTTGCGACTACGATAATCCCTGCTACAAAAAGATAAATAAAAATGGATGAGACTCCGCCTGTATAAATGGCTACTTGACTTGGTACCAAGAAACCAATAATGAGATTTACAGCGAAACTAGAGAATAGAATTATGGCTGGAATATAAATCCATGACCATTTATCTCGAAAATGAAGGGTTAAGACACCGGAAATTCGATTCATTATGCAAACACTCCTTTTTTGTCATTTGTCAAATGAACGACGAGTTGTTGCAAAGAGACAGGTGAAACTTCAAGTCCACTTGCTTCCCCCTGTTGTTGATCTGAACCATCCTTGCTACGAATGACAGTAGCTGAAAGCAAACCGCCGAATGGCTCACGATGTACAGTTTCTTTCCCTACGAGGAATGCTTCCACCTTCGAAGCTTGCCCTGTGACTGTAAATGCTTTCCCACGCAGTTCCTCCGCATCTTTGTCAATGATTAGCTTGCCGTTGTCAATAACTAACACATGCTCAAGCAAGTTACTTACCTCGTCAATTAAGTGGGTAGATAAGATGACGGTACGAGGATGTTCTGAATAATCCTCCATTAATCGATCGTAAAATACCCCTCTTGAAACCGCATCGAGCCCCAAATACGGTTCATCAAAAATAGTTAGTGGTGCCCGACTTGCGAGACCTACGACAATTCCGACTGCTGAAAGCATTCCGCGCGACAGCTTTTTAATTCTCCGTTTCAAAGGTAAATTGAAATCATCGACTAGTGAGCTAGACAAGTCGGCGTCCCAATTTGGAAAAATAGATTTGGAGACTTCCAAAACATCAAGAACGCTGTAATAGTCAGGGTACTGTTGGCTTTCTTTAATAAAACATATTTGGCTAAGAGCGTTGGCATTTTCATAGGGGTCTACTCCAAATACATTTAAATCACCACTAGTCGGAAAAAGTTGAGCTGTAATCATTTTCATCATCGTTGTTTTTCCTGCGCCGTTTCTACCGAGAAGTCCGTATATTTTATTTGCATAGATGGAGAAACTGACGTCCTGTAAAGCTGCAAACTGCCCATATGATTTTGTAAGCTGTTTAACTTCAATCACTTTGTTCATCGTTTATTATCTCCTCTCCGAATCATATCCGTTAACTGGTCCGCTGTAATTCCAAGCTTCTCCGCCTCCTGAATCATCGTGACTATATACTGTTCAAAAAATTGTTCTTTACGCTTTTCCTTTACTTTTGCTCGCGCTCCTTCTGCCACAAACATTCCAATCCCTCGCTTTTTATATAAAATTTCTTCGTCTACCAACAGATTTACACCTTTCGCAGCAGTAGCAGGATTGATTTTGTAAAATGCGGCGAACTGATTGGTTGAGGGGACTTGCGATTCTTCTGGCAGGACGCCTTCAATAATGTCATCTTCAACTCGCTCGGCAATTTGAATGAAAATTGGCCGACCATCATCAATTAAGTTTTTCACTTCTTCACCACCATGTTGGTTAGTTACTTATGTAACTAACCATATAACGATGGTTGTAAAATGTCAATGCTCAATTTAAAATAAAAAATACCAGGCAATCGAATTATGGAGATTTCGATTGCCTGGCATTGTGTTCGTTTATTTTATTTCGTAAAGTTATCAAAGTACCCTTGGATAAAGACAATAGGTGTACCTTTATCTCCACTACCTGACGTTAAGTCAGAGAGAGAACCAATGAGGTCTGTTAGTTTCCGTGGAGTCGTACCTTGCGCTTCCATTGAACCAGTGAGGTCCTCATCTTTGTTGTCGATGAATTCGGAGATCGCTTTGTTTAACTCTTCGCCACGTAGGTCTGCAAAGTTGTTGTCTGCCAAGTATTTCAGTTTTACTTCGTTTGGCTTACCTGCAAGTCCAGGCGTGTATGCAGGAGATACGACTGGATCAGCTAGCTCCCAAATCTTACCGACAGGGTCCTTAAACGCTCCGTCTCCGTAAACCATTACTTCCACTACTTTACCTGTTTTTTCGAGTAACATACGTTGAATATTGTCGACGACTGGTTGGCAGTTGCGTGGGAAAAGTTTAACCCCATCATCTGTTGATTTGTTTGAACCAAGTAAGCCGTATTCTTCGTTATAGCCGCTACCATCCACCGATTCTGATAAAATATCATCCAGTGTAAATACTTTTTCAGCACCGTTTTCTTCTAAAATACGCTTTGTACGGAAACGCGTGTGAATGTCACATGTTAAAACACTCTTCGTATAATGTAAAATGGTTTTCGGTTTTTGAGAGAAGATAATCTCACATTCAACCCCAAATTCTGCAGCTAACGATTTGTAGTAATCAATATAGTCGACTCCCGTGAACGTATGCTTTTGGTAGCCAAAATGCTGGCGGAATTCTTGCTCAGTAAGCACATCCGTCCATGGGTTAATTCCTTTTTCATCCAATTGATCAAGGCTGATTAGGTGATTTCCAACTTCATCAGACGGGTAACTCAGCATAATGACAATTTTCTTAGCCCCTTTTGCAATACCACGAAGACAGTTTGCAAAGCGGTTGCGGCTTAAAATCGGAAAAATGACACCGATTGTGTCGTCTCCAAATTTAGCGTGAACATCTTTGGCAATTTGATCGATGGTTGCATAGTTCCCTTGTGCACGGGCAACGATAGATTCTGTAATGGAGACGATATCTTTATCATTAATGTGAAAGCCTTCAATTTCTGCGGCTTGTAATACGCTATCTACAACGATGTCTTCGATATTGTCCCCTTGATTGATAATAGGGCAACGTAGACCTCTCGCAACTGTTCCAACTACTCTTCCCAATTGAATCGCTCCTCAGAATTATAAAGTCTATTTACCTTGCTTCTGCCGAAGCAAGGTAAGCCTCCGGCGGATGTCACAAATTTTTAAAGGAATGAATTGCACAAATGCAATTCAAAATTTGGACGCAATCACGCCGAGGCGTAATTGATATTATCATTATCTAACTATCTACTTGTAATATACATCAGTGTAATGGTATAAGTAAAATTAATATATCGAATGATAGGTATAAGGGGTGCTTATATGGTAAGTAAACTAGATTTATATAAAGTTTTTTGTCAGGTAGCTGTTAATAAAAGCTTTTCCAAGGCAGCAAGAGAGTTATATATGACACAACCAGCCGTCAGTCAGTCCATCATGCAGTTAGAAAAAGAATTGGATACACGCCTTTTTAACCGAACACCTAAAGGCGTGTCGTTAACAAATGAAGGTAATCTATTATTTGAATATGCAAATTCAGCTATTAACCTTCTGCGTGTTGGAGAAGAAAAGATTTTAGAATTTAAGAATTTAACGACAGGTGAATTAAAGATTGGTGTAGGTGATACCATTTCGAGGTATTTTTTATTGCCCTTTTTAGAGTTTTTTCATAATGGTTACCCAAATATAAAGTTCAAAATTGTTAATGGAACAACTGTGGAGCTCTGTGCGACGCTAAAATCAGGTGAGGTAGATATTGCGATTTGTAACCTACCCATTGACGATCCTACATTGGAAGTGAGACCTTGTTTTGATGTCCAAGATATATTTGTTTACGGAGAGAAATTTAAAAAGATATTAGCAAAGCCGTTAGGTCTTAATGAGTTAGTGAAATTACCTTTAATATTTCTTGAACCAAAATCTAATTCAAGAAAGTATGTAGAGGACTTTATGATAGCGCGCGGCATACAGTTTTCACCAGAATTTGAATTAGGTTCTCATGACTTATTATTGGAGTTTGCCAAAATCAATTTGGGCATTGCATGTGTAACGAGAGAGTTTTCCAAAGAGTATTTAGAGAATGGATCGTTATCTGAAGCCCAATTACTTGAAGATATTCCGAAGAGGAGTATTGGTGTCTGCTTTTTAAAAACCGTGCCACTATCACCAGCTTCCACGAGATTTGTTGAGATTTTGGAGAGCAAGCGGTTTTGAATCCGGATTCTAAAGAAAAGGGAAATCATCACAATTTTCACAAGTAAATGTTAGAATAATAACATAATTATAGGTAAGGGGTGAGTGTATGGAGACTGCTGCTGAAAAGGTATTATCTCTTAAAAATGTGACGATGGATTATGGTGGAAAACGTGTATTAAATGGCGTCAATTTAGAAGTGTCTAGAGGGCAAATAATTGGTTACATTGGGCCAAACGGTGCTGGAAAGAGTACAACGGTTAAAATCATGCTAGGACTCATTGATACTTACCAGGGAAAAGTAAAGATTTTTGGACAGGATATTGCCTCGGGTGACCCTTCGTATAAACGCAAAATTGGCTATGTCCCAGAAAATGCGGAAGCATACGATAATTTGACAGCAAGCGAGTATTTGGTCTTTGTTGCTGAGCTGTATGGAATGAGTCGGGAATATGCGGAAGAAAAAGCGACAAAGCTTATGAATGAATTCGACTTAGGTGATGTTAGGAACACACGTCTATCTTCGTTTTCAAAAGGGATGAAGCAAAAGGTTTTAATCATTTCGAGCTTATTGCATGATCCAGACTTATTATTTTTAGATGAGCCGTTAAGTGGGCTAGACGCAAATAGTATGATGGTAATTCAGGAGATTTTAGCACAGCTTGCTGCGCAAGGAAAAACCATTTTTTATTCGTCACATATTATGGACCTCGTCGAGAAAATTAGTAATCGCATCGTCTTGCTTGTGAAAGGCGAAGTGATTGCAGATGGTAGTTTTGAGGAATTGCAGGAAATGAGCGAAGAAGGGACTCTTGCTGAGATCTTCAATCAATTGACGGGCTTTACTGACCATAAAAATAGAGCAGAGAAATTTGTGTCGATTGTACAAGAGGGGCAGACGTATGCGTGATTTTCGATCATTGAAATTTTTAGCGTTATTCAAACCTGTATGTAAAAGACTAGGCGTGGATTACGAAGCTATGGACAAAATTTTGCGTATCAAACTGACGATGGATGAGCGAAGGGTGCCAACGATTTTTAATGATGCTAGGAAAAAGAAGGACGGCAATCAGTTTTTGAAATCACTGTGGATCTATGGCTTGTATGGACTTATGCTCATCCCATTTATGGTGTTTGGTGAAAATTATATTTTTCAAATGAGCGTTGCTTTCGGCATCATTATGTTTTTTTTAACAACGTCGATGATTTCGGATTTTTCGTCTGTCTTGCTCGATGTGAGGGATAAAAATATTTTACAAACAAAGCCGATAAGCGGAAGAACAATTAGTGCGGCGAAAATTGTACATATTATGATCTATATGGTGTTCATTACGGGCTCGCTTGTGACGATTCCACTCATCGTGGGTCTGTTCACACACGGTATAGGTTTTGCACTTGTTTTTCTAGTTGGGTTATTGTTAACAATCTTGCTTGTCGTCGTCTTTACTTCATTATTATATTTGTTTATTCTGCGGTTTTTCGATGGTGAAAAACTTAAGGATATTATTAACTACGTGCAAATTATGTTAACGATTGGTGTCGTTGTTGGCTATCAACTACTTATGCGATCATTTCAGTTTGTTGACGTAGATTTTACGTATCTATTTAGCTGGTGGCATTTTTTCATACCGCCTATTTGGTATGGTGCGCTGTTCGAGCTGCTGTTAGCCCATCATGTAACCTATTATATGATTGTCTTTGCGATTCTTGCCATCTGTGTCCCGTTGCTCGCCATGTATAGTTACGCTCGTTTAATGCCTTCTTTTGAACGAAATTTAGAGAAGTTAATGAATGATACGAAAAAAAGGAAGCGGAAAAACAATTGGTGGGATGAGGCGTGGGCAAAAATGGTGTGCTGGAATACGGAAGAAAGAGTATTCTTCCGTTTTGCTGTGCTGATGATGAAGAAAGAGCGAGAATTTAAGCTGAAGGTGTACCCGGTACTTGGAATGTCGCTTGTTTTTCCGTTCATTTTTATTTTCAATGAATTGCGCGGGCGAACGTTGTCAGACATTGCGATGGGGAATATGTTTTTATTTATGTATTTTTGTAACCTGATGATTCCCAATATCGTTCATATGCTAAAGTTCTCGGTAAGTTATAAAGGGAATTGGTTGTTTAAGGCTGCACCCATTCAACAGCCGTCTGCCGCCTATAGTGGGGCATTGAAAGCCTTTTTAGTGAAATTGTATTTGCCTGTTTTTTTAGTACTCAGCTTTGTATTTACTTGGATTTTCACAGTGAGAATATTGCCAGATCTATTCGCAATTTTCTTGGTTGGAATTGTGCAAATGCTTATAACATACACGATTTTGAAGGCCGGAGAGTATCCTTTTTCCGAGTCCTTTGAATTTGCCCAAGATGCAGGGGCGGCTAAAATGCTGCTACTCGGTTTACTGGTCGGTATCTTTGTTGTCGGTCATCTTATCGCTAACATTTTTGATTACGGTATTTACGTCTATGTCATAGTCCTTTGCGTAGTTATTTACTTTAGTTGGAAAAGGCTTTTTCCAAAGAGTCGTGTTTTCAAATCGAAGCAGTAATTTATCATTAAAGAAAATAAAAAAAACATTTGTTCATGTAGCAACAAATGTTTTTTTTACTGCAAATTGACGATTTGTAAATCCTGGGATTGTAGGTAGTCGATGATTTGTGGCAAAGCGTCGATGACAGCTTGGGATTCATGGAGAAGAATGATGGAACCAGAAACTTTAGATGTCTGTACAGCATTCACAATTTTATCGGCATTATGGCTTTTCCAATCTAGTGTATCTGTATTCCAAAGAACCATTTTTGTCTGGTTATTTTCCATGACCTTTAAGGTCTCTTCGTTATTAGATCCATAAGGAGGTCTAAAAAGTATAACCTTTTCTTGAATAACTTCTTCAATTAACTGGTTTGTATGCAAAAGATCGAGTTCCTGTTTTTCGTAAGAAAGCTTTATTAAATCAGTATGTTTCATAGAATGACTGCCGATTGTATGGCCATTAGCGTGAACGTATTGAACGTGATTGGGATATTTAAGTACATTACTGCCCACAAAGAAAAACGTTCCGCCCACTTGATAGCTCTTTAATATGTCCGTAATTTCTTTTGTATATTTTGAGGGTCCGTCATCGAAAGTAAGGGCGACGGTACCTTCTAGAATACTATAGGAAATTACTTCATTGAGTACACTTGTAGGGAAAACCGGTTCACTTGTAGGAATAGTAGGCTCAGTTCCAGGTTCTTTAGGGAAGTGATTTGCCGTTTGCTGCTGTTCCACTAATGGGCTTTCTTCTATAACTGTTAAATCTAAGGGAGTTTCGTTATCTGCACCGTTAGCTTTTACAGTTATATTTTGGATAACCTCTAAGTTATTCATAGGATAGTTACCAAACGAAATAATGGCTGTAATCGCAAGCGTTGCGGCTACTATCCAAGAAAATTTACGAGAGAATCTGTGCGGTGTAGCTTTTTGTTGCTGGACAGGATGAATATGCTGTGAATGGTTAGTTAAAAAGTGGAGAGCTTGAATTTGGTTAATTTGCTCACTATATTTAATAGCATTCAGTCCGTTGACATAGGCTTCTGAACATGGAAAATAAATCTTTTCGCTTTGGTTTCGATGCGTTCTTGTTAAAAAGCTCATATATTGATGTTGGTCTGCATCCCAAAAACTAGAAAAGGATAATCTATATTTGTGAGATTGGCCGAGTGTCGTCACGGTTTTCAAATGATTAGCCGTATCAGCATCAATTTTCCAAAGTAATTCAATATCCTGTTCAAATGATAGCCTAATTTGTAGAAATGGTTGATTTGCTTCGGTATCAATCGCTACTAATTCAAGCAATTTTCCATGGTAGGCTTGCATGAGCGCCTCCTTTCCAAAGCAGCAATGCGTATGCTACTTACTGTTTATTCTTCCGATGGGGTTGCCTTTGAAGAAAAAGAAAATGACATTCTTTCTGTAAAGTCATTGATTGTTTGCATTAATTCATTTTTCTCGCCCAGAATTTGAGCACATTGTTCTGCGTATTTTTGATTTTCTACTTCTAAAGTTCTAACTTTTTCCTCGAGTTCTCTTATTGCTAACATGTTCTGATATTGACTATTTGTGGATTCTTCATTGAGCATATTGTATTTGTTCATTTCTTTTTCAAGCTGGTTTGAAATTTTTTGGAAGTCATTATTTGAAGTGCTCTGATAATCTTTATAATCTTCGAGAAGCTGATCATAACCCATTTGTTTATTTGTTAGATTACTTTCTAATACACGAATTTCCTTATCTTTGTCATGTGTTAGTTGATCTTTCTTCATAAGGTCATGCTTGAGGCGGCTAATTGTTTCATTGGCCGTATGTAATTGGTTTTCGAGACCTTCTTTTTTATACAAAATTAACTGTCGGTCATTAAGCATATTTTCTAGAGAAACGATCATATCCAAGGCGATTTTGTCCTGATTATCTTTAGAAAATAAGTCTTTATTGCTAGATGAGTCTAAGTCATTGGTCTCTTCTTGCATTATGAAGTCGTCTTCGACAATTTCAATGACATCTTCCTCGGAACTATTTTGCTCGAATTGATTTTGAGTAGATAGCACACCTTTAAACCACCCTTTTGATTTGTTTTTGGTATCTTTGGACATAACTTCATCTCCTAAATAATATGATGGGATTTTAATTTTATTCAAATGATAAAAGGCTATATATGCCTATGATGAAGATTCGTTTTTCTTTTATGTAGAGAAAAACAATGAAAAATATTATAATACCTTAATCCTATTGTATGATGATGTAGAATAATGTCAACAGATTACTAGTTTGTTGTCGAACAAAGGTGAAAAGGTAGAGGTGGGATATTCCTCTAATTACTTGACGTATTAACCGAAGAATCAAGGAACTTAAAACGTATATGGGGCTATTTAAGGTATAATGAATAGGACGTAACGGATTAGAAAGGGGATTGATTGTTTTGAGATTAATCGCGATTGATCTTGATGGTACATTATTATCGGAGAATGGCATAATTAGCGAGGCCAATAGAGAAGCAGTTTTGGAGGTGCAAAAACAGGGGGATATCGTGGCGATTTCCTCTGGACGTGCCTTGCCAGACGTGGAGAAAATTCTACAACCAGCGGGAATTGTTTGTCCGATTATGACGGGAAATGGTGCAGTTTCTTATTATAAAGGACAAGAGATTCAACGTTTTTCAATTCCAACTAAAGTTGTTGAGGAAGTCATTGAAATACTTGGGAAAAGTGGAGTTCACTATGAGATTTACACTGCACAAGGCATCTATAACGGACAAGGTGGTAAGGAAGTTCTACAGGAAGAAATTCTCCATGCAACGAAACAACAGGTGACGGGTTGGGCTGGGGAAATGCTTCATCATTATTTGGACAACCAATATGATTTGAATGAAACGTTATCAACAGCTACCATTGGGATTCCAAATGTGTCACATTTAAACGTATATAAACTGTTGGTGCTATCACTGAACGAGGCTAAGCTAGCAGAGCTGAGCAAGGTGTTATCAGGAAGGGCTGATTTGTTCCTTACTTCATCAGGCGTTTTCAATTTAGAACTGGGTCATCCTGATGCGGGGAAAGGGAATGCCTTGCGATTCATGGCGGGGCACTTGGAGATTCCATTGGAAAACACGGTCGCCATTGGAGATAATTATAATGATGTATCGATGTTTGAAATTGCTGGAATGAGCATCGCAATGGGCAATGCGGAAGAGCCGTTGAAGGAAATGAGTACGTATGTAACGAAGCACCATAATGAAGATGGAGTTGCTCATGCTTTACGGACATATATTTTACAGAAGTAAGCTAGATGGATAGAAGGATCCCCTCCGAGTTTTATTTTGGAGGGGATTTTAGTTGCAATTGGGAAGGAGGGTATTTATGGACGATAAAGACTATGATCGCTTGCTACGTATTAAAACCGGTGGCACGCGGGAGTGGCAAACTCAGTCGTCACATTACAATCGTTACGAAGCGACGCCTTATGTGGCGTTGGATGAATTATTTCGTGAGTATACACTGAAGAGAACGGATGGGGTCGTCGATTTTGGCTGCGGTAAGGGACGGCTGGCATTTTACCTGCATCATCACTTCCAAGTATCGGTGACGGGGATTGAAATGAGTGCACAGTTATATCAGGAGGCACTTGAAAATCAGGCCAGTTACTGTGGGAAGCTTAAGCAACTGGGGGGTGCTATTTGGTTTGAACGCTGTTTGGCAGAGGACTATGAAGTGGCGATAACGGACAATCATTTTTATTTTTTCAACCCGTTCTCCATTCAAATTTTTATGAGAGTCATTGCCCGTATTTTACGTTCAGTTGAGCAACACAAGCGGTCAGTTGATATTATCCTGTACTACCCGACAACCGATTATAGCCAATTCCTTGAAACAGCAACACCTTTTGTATGGTTACAGGAAATAAAGGTCCCTGGATTATATGAACAAAATAATAATGAACGTTTTTTAGTTTTTCGCTTAGATGCAGATAACTAGTAACAGGCACAGTCTATAGGACTATGCCTGTTACTAGTTATCTAAACTTTTTGCTAAGGTAATAATTGTTTGGACAATTCAATGTGTTTGCCCCTTGTGGCTGACACCCAATAAGGAGATCCTTCTTTTATAAAGTTATTATCATTTTCCGAAAAAATACTTCCGCTTCAATCATGTCGAGGATATAGCTCAACGAGTGTAATAGATTTAGGCACTATTTAAAGTTCTATACACAATGCATAGCTGCCTCTGCTTCATCCCAAGGGACTGGATAGCCTTTCCCTTTTGCGCAGAAGATGGAGGTGGATGTGTATTCCGGGTCTGCGTTTTTGTTGTAGCCAAGCAGTTCAATCACTTGCTCTTCGTTATGACAACGATCATAGCCACTAAATTGCAAGCGTAGCGTTCCTTTGCCATGCGTGAAGGAAGCAAAGGCAGTGCTGTAGTTCATGAAGGTTGCAACAGGAACACGTCCTTTGACGAGCACTTTATCTCCGAGTGTTTCGGGAGGCTCAAAGCTGCCATGTGCTTGTTGAATGTCTGATAGCACACGCCCAATCAGATCCAACTCGACTTTGATTGTATAGTCATAGTAGGGTTCAAGTAATAGATTGTGGGCTTGCTCTAACCCTTGGCGTAAGGCTCGACGTGTAGCTTCTCTAAAGTCACCGCCAGAGGTATGCTCATTATGTCCTCGTCCTGTCAGTAATGTGATTTTGACGTCGGTGAGGGCGGAGCCGGTTAATAGCCCGTGATGGTCGCGTTCAAATACATGATGGCGGACTAGATTTTGATTGCCAATCGACAGATCATTAGCGTGACAGACGTTATCGAAGGAAATACCGCTATTTCTATCGGCGGGTTCGATTTTCAAATGGACTTCTGCGTAATGTCGTAGTGGTTCGAAATGGCCGTAGCCGTTTACGGTTGTAGCAATGGTTTCCTTATAAAGAATTTTGGGTTCATCGAAAGTGACAGTGAATTGAAATCGTTCTTTGACGATTACCTTCAACACTTCAAGTTGGATGATGCCCATGACATGTACGTGAATTTCCTGAAAGTGCTCGTCCCAAAAGACGCGTAGAGAGGGATCCTCGGCATCCAATAGGTTGAAGCAACGCAACATCTCTTTGACATGGATGGATGCATCAAAAACAACTTTCGATTTCAAGGTGGGTATGAGGTCAAATGTCACTTTTTCTTTCAAAGCCCCTACGCCATCACCTATGGATGCATTTGTTAGGCCAGTCACCGCGAATAATTCACCTGCATGAATTTGGTCGACTGCCTTGAATTTATTGCCGCTATAAATACGGATTTGAGTAATTTTTTCAGCCAGCTCCCCGTAATGAACCTCTTCACGAACGTGAAGTGTACCGCCTACTGATTTGAGGAATGTCACTTTGTTGCCGTTATCATCATGCCGAACTTTGTACACTTGTGCCGCAAACTCACCGGAATCATCGTAGGAGGTCCCTGTCAGGACATCGAGTTTCGTGAAAAATTCTGCAATGCCGATGTCTTTTAGTGCAGAACCGCTGGCGCTGGCGAACACTTTATTGTCCCGGATCATATTCTTGAATGCTTGGAGCCATAGCGTCTCGTCATAACCAGTTTCCATATAGGTTTCCAGCAGTGCTTCGTCACGCTCTGCGATAAATTCGATGAGCTCCTCTTGCATGATACCTTCGTGGAAGGCGGTTGTAAGGTCGCAAACATCTTCTGACAAATTAATGCGAATCTCTTGTAAAATATTTTCTACATCCGTTCCTTCACGATCGATTTTATTGATGAAGAAAAATGTGGGTACTTGGTGTTTACGAAGTAGCTGCCAGACGGTTTCGGTATGACCTTCGACACCATCGCTTGCACTAATAATGATGATGGCGTAGTCCATCACTTGAATGGCGCGTTCCATTTCCGGAGAAAAGTCGACATGCCCGGGCGTATCGATAATCGTATAGGTCGAATTGTTATATGAGATGATTGCTTGATCTGCAAAAACGCTGATGCCACGCTCTTTTTCGATGGCATGGCTATCCAAGAAGGCATCCTTATGATCGACGCGCCCCCGTTGTTTAATGCTATTGGTGTGATAAAGAAGTTGTTCTGAAAATGTTGTTTTTCCCGCATCGACGTGTGCTAGGATACCGATTGTTTTATACATCATGTCACTCCGTTCTATTTCCTGCTGATAAAAGTAGTATAGCAAATCTGAATCGGATGGATGTATGTTAAGCAATGGTATACTAAAGAGAGAAAAAGTTTAAAGAAGGAGGTTCGGATTATGCAGTATTCAAAACCAAAGATGGAGCAGCTTGTGAAGAATGATACGGAGCTGAAAAAACAACTGAACCAAATTATGAAAGAGCATGACTTGGAAAAAAGCTTTGCGTTAAAAGCGTTGTATCATTCTGTGGTCAAAGACGGCGGAAGATATCAAAGGGATTATCAGGAGCTTTAAACAGCTGTGAAGCGTGGAGAGTCCGAGAGGAATTTTCGCGCTTTCTTCAATCTATGAGGGAGGGATGGGGTTGATTCAAATACTCCGTGCAGGAAATCATTATCAACCTTTTAGAGGACCATTCACCATTACGAGGATCCAGCCAAGTGATATTTTGGATGTGGAGATGAATGATCCGGCTTTTGGGCCTCTTAGTACAATCGACCACGCTATTATGAGAAAAGGTTTGACGATTAAAATGCATGAGCATGTGAACGATGAAATTTTCAGCTATGTCTGGAAAGGTACTTCTTATCACAAGGATTCGGCAGGCTTTGAGGCGTCAATCGCACCGGGCAAGTTAATGATGATGAATGCTGGAAATAGCTTTTGGCACGAGGAAAAGGTAAAAGAGGAATATGTTGAAATGCTACAAATCTTTTTCCGCCCTTATGAGGCAAATTTACCTCCAAGCATTCAATTTCATGACAAACCTTCGGACAATCGTGATTGGTATGAGATGGTCGGCCCTGAAGGAAGCGGAGCACCGTTAGTCATTAGACAAAGCGGCTATGTGTTGGACGCGCATCCCAAAATGGGTGACGTCCTTCAAGTTCCGCAATACAAGGGGATGAAACCTTTTCTGTACGTTTTGGACGGTTCGATTCAAATTGGCGATGACACGATCCATAAACAAGAAGCAGTGACCGATCTAGAAAATGATCTGCCGCCATTTACAGCAATCGAAGATACAACCGTCGTCTTGTTCATTGTTGATATGGATGCCATTACCTCTAACAGCGGAACAATTAGTGGAATGGGTAAACGAAGGTAAGGAATAAGTGAGGCCTGCAAGCGATGTTGAATACATATCGCTTGCAGACCTTTTTTTAATAAACGAAAATTTGTGCAAGGTTTCATGTGAAGTCTTGTTATTTGTAGGTGAAATATACAGGTATTTCATTATCGCAAATATGGACAAGAAACCGAGTGTCCTTCTCCTTATAATCAAGATGAGGGGGAATAAGATGAATAGATTACTGACAAAAGATCCATATCGAGTTTATATTTATACTTGTTTTTCATCACAATTATTTTTCACGTTTATCTTCACAGTAAACTTGTTATATCATGTGAAAATTGTAGGGCTTAGTCCACTCCAGCTTGTGTTTGTGGGAACTGTATTAGAACTATCCGTTTTCCTTTTTGAAATTCCAACTGGACTAGTCTCGGATTTGAAAAGTCGGAAACTTTCAATCATAATTGGTTACTTTTTAATAGGATTCGGTTTTTTAATTGAGGGGTTATTTCCCTACTTCATCACTGTATTACTGGCCCAGGTGGCGTGGGGGATAGGTTATACGTTTACAAGTGGTTCCCGGCAAGCTTGGATTGCAGATGAAATAGGGGAAGAACGTGCTTCGCTAGCCTTTATAAGAGGTGCAAAGGCAGGGAATCTTGGGCAAGTTATTGCAATCCCATTAAGTATTTTAACAGGTTATTTCATGATTAACTTGCCAATCATTATTGGTGGACTATGCATGGTTGGATTAGCTGTCTATTTAATCATTTTCATGAAAGAAGAAAACTTTAAACCGTTAGATAAAGATGAAATAACCTCAACATGGGGAAGTATGAAGGGGAATATGGGCAAAGTTATTTCCCATTCCAAAGCGAGCTTCATTATAAGAATGGTGTTTCTTATTGCCTTGTTTGTAGGATTTTATAGTGAAGGTTTCGATCGTTTATGGATGTCCCACTTTTTGGAGGTATCCAACATATCGAATTTGGCGGACGAACAATTAGTTGTGGTAATGGGGGGACTTCAGTTTATCGTCGTGCTTGTTTCCTTTGTAGCACTTCATTGGATGAATCGGAGTGCTATCCATGGGAATCTCAGACATATCTATGTCTTTCTTTTTGTCGGAAGTGTACTTATTATCATCTCATTGATAGGCTTTGCGTTGTCATCTTATGTCGTGGGTTTACTCACTTTCTATATAATTATCCAGGTTACAAGGCAAGTCATGTATCCGTTGGAGGATATTTGGCTCAATAAAATCATTCCAGATTCCTCTACACGCGCAACCTTCTTTTCGGTAAAAGGGCAAGTAGATGCCATTGGTCAAATAGGAGGAGGTCCGGTTATTGGTGTTGTAGCGTCAGGTTTTACAATAAAAATAGCAATCATCGTGAGTGCGGTGTTATTAGCACCTGTATTATTTTTATATAAGATGATCTTGAAACAATCCAAGGAGTGAGTCATTCCTTGGATTTTTCTTTAATGGGCAGGAAGATTTCCATGTAGATTTTTACGTATTCCCAGTGATGGCAGTGTTCGTCGTAATATTCGAAGTCATAACTTGTCTCATCGACTTCGTAAAGGGATTCCGGGAGCCAATCTTCTAAAATGTATTGCCAAGTACCTTTGATGGAGGAGACAAATTGTTCGACTGTAACAAGTGGGGTTCTAAAAACTGCATAAGTTGTATCTGGAATTTGTAGTTTTGTCAGTCCAGTGGGTAACTGAACGTTTTGATCGTAATTTACTGCAAATAAATACGTAAACCTGTCCCCCTGGTCTTCGCTGCTTAGGTTGATACAATATTCCCCATGTTTTTTAGGAGATAAGGCTGCATACAATGTGCGTTCGATTTCTTCATCGGGAGAAATTCCTTGATCCCAAAAGGCGGGCGCATCTCTTGTATAGGAAATATTTTCGATGGTGCTCCCAAATGTTTTACCAGCAATATTAAAAGCAGACTTCTGCACAATTTTCGGTTGCATGACAATGCCACCTACCCTTTTTTCACGGAGACTTAGTAGATTGAGTTTTGGGGGTAATGATAATGGACAATGAAGTCGATATAGACTGGGTGGACTACCAAAATATTTTTTAAAAGCCTTTGTAAAGCCAGAATGCGTTTCAAAGCCATAGTCCAAAGCAATTTGAATAATTTTTTCACCCTGCGCTAAATCATATAATGCATATTGCAACTTTCTCTTTAAGACATAGTCCATAATGGTGTACCCGATATGTTTATCAAAAATGCGATAAAAATGATAAGGGGAATAGCCAACTAGTTTAGCTAGTTCCTTGGGTTCGATGTCCTCTTTAATATGTTCCTCAATATAATCGATGACTTGTTGCAGTAGTGGTGACTGTTGAATAGTTATCGCCTCTTTACTTTAAATAACGCCATTAGATTGTTGTGATGCAATCCAATAAAGGGTTTTGAATAAACATTATCACGGAAAGAGCAAACTGAAAACTAAATAACGTGAAAAATAATCGATTAAATAGAGCAAGAACCATTTTGGGGGATAGTACCAAATACTTTCGTTGTTACATTGCCGAAAAAGGATCAAGGTGTTTCGTTAAAATTGATGGGGTGGATTAAGCAACACGAGACTTTTACGAGTAAAGAATTAGAAAACTATCTTGATAGAAGCAAATCATCAGTTCGTCAGTTGATAACTGAACTCGTTGCATCTAATTTAATTGAACACATGGGGTGTGGGCATGCAACAAAATATCGCGTGAAGCTGCGACTAGCTAATAGAGGAAAAGTACTTGGTTTAATCGAATATAATTTATAGTAAGTTAATGATAGGGAATTTCGGGTGTGCTTATGATTGAAACCATCGTTGCGTATATATCGTCTGAGAAGGAGGCTCACAATGGAACGTTTAACAGATCATTTACTTGTTATTTCTTTTGATTGTTTATCGTCGCTTGATCTTCCGATGCTAGAGACGCTGCCGCATTTTCAGGAATTATTGAATAAGGCAGCGATTTGTAGAAAGGTCGAGACGATTTATCCTTCGGTGACGTATCCTTGTCATGCAAGTATTGTGACGGGGAATTATCCAAATCGGCATGGCGTTGTGACGAATACGTTGCTACAGCCGAATCGACTGTCACCGGATTGGTATTGGCATCGTCGTTATATTAAAGGGACAACGTTGTATGATGAGGCGAAGAAAGCAGGATTGTCAACGGCGGCATTGCTATGGCCAGTGACAGCAAAGGCGAAGATTGATTATCATATGCCTGAAATTTTTGCGAATCGTCCGTGGCATCATCAAATTGCTGTGTCTTTTATGAATGGTAGCAAGCGTTATCAGCTTGAAATGAATAATAAGTTTGGTCATCTGCGAAAGGGGATTGCTCAGCCAGAATTGGATGATTTCGTGACGGCGTCGACTGTACATACAATTCAAACGAAAAAACCGAACTTGATGCTGGTTCATTTGGTAGATCTTGATACACAGCGTCACCATCACGGGTTTTCATCAGCGGAAGCACATGCAGCTATTCACCGTCATGATAGACGGTTAGGAGAGATTTTGGCGGCTTTGAAGGATAGTGGCATGTACGAACGGACGACTATTGTGGTGCTGGGGGATCATAGTTCGCTAGATCATTTGAGGGCTGTTAAGTTGAATGTGTTACTGAAGGATAGTGGTTTGATTCAACTGAATGGGCGGGGCATGGTGAAAGATTGGCAGGCATATTGTAAGAGTAATGATGGTTCGGCTTATATTTATGTGAAAGATGAGCCGGCGAAGGATAAAGTGCGTGCGCTGCTGCACTCCCTTGCGGTTAATGAAGCTAATGGTATTGAATTCGTACTAGAGGGTGCAGAAGCTGGATTACGCGGGGCGGACGAGCATGCTGCTTTTATGATAGAGGCACGTCGTGGTTTTTATTTCACAGAGCATCTTGATGGAGAGTCCATAGATGTCATTACGGCGGGGGATGTGGCGGCGGGCAAGTATACACATGCTTCTCATGGTTACTCACCAGGAAAAGAGGATTACTCGACGGTTTTTATTGCGACAGGGAAAGGGATTCAGCCGAATGTGAAAATTGAACATATGCGGTTGGTTGATGAGGGACCAACGTTTGCAAGATTACTAGGGGTAGATTTGGGAAATACGGATGGAAAAGTGATAAAGGAACTGTTGAGAATAGATTGAAGTTTTACAATGTTTACATTCAACTTCGTGTAAACTGTCTATAGGGGATGAAAGGGGTGTGGGGATGAAGAAGTATACGAAACAAGAGAATAGTTGGATTTTCTATGATTGGGCAAACTCGGCATATTCCATTATTATTACGACCGCGGTTTTTCCACTATATTATAAGGCGGTTGCAACTGATGCTGGCGTTAGTTTGTCGAATTCAACTGCGTATTTGGGTTATTCAGTTGCCATTGCGACGTTCATTTTGGCAATGATTGGGCCGGTTTTAGGGGCGATTGCGGATTACGAAGGATTAAAGAAGAAATTTTTCCTGTTCTTTTTCCTCGTGGGGACAGTCTCGACAGTTTCGTTGGCATTTGTACCGGGGGATAATTGGTTGTGGTTATTGATTATCTACACGGTAACGGCCGTTGGCTTCCATGGTGCGAATATATTTTATGATGCATTTCTCGTTGATGTAACACCGCAAAAGCAAATGAATCACATATCTGCACGCGGCTTTGGTTTTGGGTATATTGGAAGTACAATTCCGTTTATTATTAGTATTGCTATTATTTTATTGGCCCAGAATGAAGTGATTCCACTTGCAGTGTCTATGGCGAGTAGGATCGCCTTCGTCATTACGGCAATTTGGTGGTTTGTGTTTACGATTCCGATGCTGAAAAATGTGCGTCAGCTTCATGGCGTGAAACGTGAGTCGAATATACTCGGAGGTAGTTTCAGACGGCTTGGTGGGACATTTAAAGAAATTCGTAAATATCGGACAGTGTTTTTATTCTTACTGGCTTACTTTTTCTACATTGATGGCGTCGGGACGATTATTAATATGTCAACAGCCTACGGAACTGATTTAGGGATTAGCGCTACTAATCTTCTAATTATTTTGTTTGTCACACAAGTGGTAGCTGCACCATTTTCGATTATTTACGGTAAGCTGGCGCAGAAGTTTACAGGGAAAAAGATGTTGTATGTTGGTATTTGTGTTTATATTATCGTTTGTATTTATGCGTATTTCATGAAAACAACGATGGATTTCTGGATCTTGGCGATGCTTGTTGCAACGTCACAGGGAGGCATCCAGGCGCTTAGTCGTTCCTATTTTGCTAGAATTGTCCCGAAAGAAAAAGCAAATGAGTTTTTCGGATTCTATAATATTTTCGGCAAGTTCGCATCCGTCATGGGTCCTTTATTGGTAGCGTTGACGACACAGCTGACAGGGAGCTCCGCAAACGGTGTATTCAGTCTCGTAGTGTTGTTCGTTATCGGGCTTGTTCTACTCGCGAAGGTGCCAGAACCGGATGATAAAGTGAAAACTGCTTAACTAGACAAGCGAGGTACACTGTGAGAGGTGTCCTCGCTTTTTTGTATTTACTGAACGAAATGTTGTGGTGAAACCTTATGTAGTTAATCCTCTATGAATACTTCGCAAATATGAGGTCAGACAAATGTCTCTTAGCCGGGCTACCGGTTAGGGGACGTTTTTAATCAAACCATTAAAATGATAATCATTATAATGAAAACGCTTTAAATAAAATTATTGACATAATACATTATAATGTTATGATTCAATTAAGTTGATTATTTGAAATACATCATAATGAATATGAAATGAAAGGGCGGAGAGGTGTGCAACAAGAACCGTTGAGTAGTAAATCGAAGACACCCCTGTATAAGCAGTTGAAAGTGTCCTTAACAAAGTATATTGAAGAGAACCTTGTGGAGGGAGATGTCCTGCCAATCGAGCCGGAAATTGAAAAGATGTACGGTGTTAGCCGGATAACTGTACGCAGGACGATTGATGAATTAGTCGTTGATGGAGTAGTGAGGAAGATACAAGGTAAAGGCACCTTTGTAGAGTCAAAAAGCATAGTGCAAACTGCAGGGACAATTACGAGTTGGACAGAAGAGATGCAACGGCAGGGAAAAGAAATACAAACTGAAAATACAGTGCTGATGGAAATGGAGCCAACTCAGAAACTTAAAAAGAAATTACAACTATCTTCCAGTGAAAAAATCCTTTGTCTAAAAAGGATACGTTTAGCTAATGGAGAGCCTATTGCCATAATGATTAACTATATGCGTGCTAAATATGTGCCGGGTTTACTAGAAAAAGGCCTGCAAGGGGAATCATTATATGAAACCTTAGAGGATGAATATGATATACGGCTTAGTAAAGCTAACGAACGAATTCAGGCTAGAAATGCCAGTGATCTTGAAGCTATAGAGTTACGAATACCGCCTCAATCAGCCTTGTTACATTTAACTAGAGTTTCTTATTTGGAAGACGGGACTCCATTTGAATTAGTTGAAATGTCGAATAGAGGAGATCGTTATGAGTATTACATTGATTTAGATGGAAGAAACAAAACGAAAACAAATGAAGGAAAGGGATGAAAGAATGTTAGTGCTTACAGAAGAACTGATTGAACTGGATATTAAAGCAGAAAATGCTGAAGACGCCATTAGAAAGGCGGGGCAATTATTAGTAAACGCAGGACTAGCAGAAGACCGATATGTAGACGCAATGGTAAAAGGATTTCAAGATGTGGGACCGTATATTGTAATTGCCCCCCATATTGCATTTCCGCATGCTAGACCTGAATCGGGTGCATTAGGAAAAGGCGTATCTATCGTTAGATTGAGTGAGCCGGTCGTATTTGGACATCCATCTAATGATCCTATAACACTAGTTTGTGCACTTTGCGGAACAGATAGCACTAGCCACATTGAAATGCTTCAAGCGCTGGCGAATTTATTAAGGGATGAAGAGAAGTTAAATATGATTATGAATACAGCGACAACGAAAGAAGATATTCTTTCGATAATCTAAAAAGGGGTGTTTATTAATGAAAATAGTAACGGTATGTGGAATGGGATTTGGAACTAGTTTAATGCTTCTAATGGATATTCAGTCTATAGCAAAAGGTCATGGGTATGAAGTGAATGGGGAAGCGGTTGATTTAGGATCTGCCAAGGGAATGTCATGTGATTTTATGGTGGCATCAAGTGAAATTTCAACTGAGTTACAGGATGAGCCTATGGAAGTTATTTCTATCAATAACTTATTGGACAAAGATGAGATTGAAAGTAAAGTAATGCCTATCATTAAAAGATTAGCTGAAAAGGGGTGATGAAATATGTTAGATGCAGTTGTATCAGTCTTAAGTAATCCAGCAATTATTCTGGGGATTATTGCGCTCGTCGGATTAGTGGCTCTTCGGAAATCTACTTCCGATGTGATTAAAGGTACATTAAAAACCATTTTTGGATTCATTATTTTACAACAAGGAGCTAATGTTATCGTTGGTGCCTTGGTTCCATTTAGTAATATGTTTAATAAAGCTTTCGGATTAACAGGTATTGTTGCGGAGGACAATGCTTTAGTCGCTTCGGTGCAAACTGTATTAGGGACGGAAACAGCTTTAATATTAGTTTTCTCCTTTTTAATTAACTTATTGATTGCCAGAGTAACAAAGTGGAAGTATATCTTTTTGACTGGACATATGATGTTCTCATTTGCTGGTACAATGGCAATTGTCTTTAATCAGATGGGGCTATCTAGTACCACTACCATTATTCTTGGTTCTATCATTCAAGGTATTTCAATGGTACTTTTCCCTGCAATTTCACAACCGTTTGTGAGGAAGATCACAGGCAATGACAACATTGCATTTGGTTTCTGGGGGAGCACGTGGATTAGTATGTCCGGGTGGATTGGCGGTAAGTTGGGCAATAAAGAGAAATCAACAGAGGATGTTAAAGTACCCAAGTCACTTGATTTCTTAAAAGATATGAGTGTTCTGATGGGAATCATAATGATTGCTCTTTATTTAGTGACTGCGATCTTTGTAGATGGAGCAACAATGCATGAGATCACAGGTGGAACAGACGTATTTCAGTTTTCCTTAATGAATGCTTTAACGTTTGTCGCAGGTATTCTTATTCTTCTACAAGGTGTGCGGATGTTCCTAGGGGAGATTGTTCCTGCATTTAAAGGGGTAGCGGAAAAAATAGTACCTGGCGCAAAACCTGCTTTAGACGTTCCTATCTTCTTTTCATTCGCTCCAATCGCTGTAACGCTTGGTTTCTTGTCAGCGTTAGTAGGGGGTCTTTTAGTGACATTAATATCGAGTATACTCCCTGTAGTTGTATTACCTTCCGTTATCGGATTATTCTTCATGGGTGGTGCTGCAGGTGTTTTTGGTAACGCTACAGGTGGAAGAAGAGGTGCAATGATTGCAGGTTTGTTCTTAGGTATTTCATGGTCACTACTCGTAGCACTTGCCTATCCACTAGTTGATGTAACAGCTTATGGCATCGAGGGCCTTTGGTTTGCTTCACCGGATGCTATTATCGTTGTTGTCATCATTAGACTAGTGGGAATGTTATTTGGAATTGGCTTATAAGTGAAGAATATAGTGTGTAGGAGGAATTCTTGATGGGAAAAATAAGAACGGTTTTAGGGGATATAGGCGTAAAGGATCTTGGATTTACTTATAGTCACGAACATTTGTGGACAAATCCACCTTCAAATCAAAAGGATCGTGATTTAGAGCTGACAGACTATGAAGCATCAGTCAGTGAACTTTTAAGGTTTAAAAAAGCAGGTGGAAATGCGCTAGTAGATGCGACTACTTTAGATTACGGAAGAGACGCTTCTAAACTAAAGCGGATGGCGGTAGAAGCGGGTGTTAATGTGATTGCGACTACGGGATTTAACAAACATATTTATTTCCCAGCATGGGTAGAGGCATTAACGATTGAGGAAATCCAAGAAAAGTTAGTAAGAGACGTTACGATAGGAATGGATGGAACTGACGCCAAAGCCGGCTTTTTAAAAGCCGGATCTTGGGATCAATTAATTCATCCTCTTGAAGAAAAAGTTACGAGAGCTGTTGGTCGAGCACAAAAAGAAACAGGTGCACCCGTGTGGCTGCACACAGAAGCAGGAACAATGGGTGAAGAGCTGCTTGATATTTTAGAAGAGGAACAAGTTGATCTTACAAAAGTGGCAGTAGGTCATAGCGATCGAAACGCAGATCCATATTATCATTTACAACTTGCCAAAAGAGGAGCATATGTGCAATTTGACGGTGTAAGTAAGATAAAATATTACCCTGACAGTACTAGGGTGGGGCTTATCAAAAATATGATTGAAAATGGCTATGTAAAACAACTTCTCATTTCTGCCGATATGGGTCGCCAAGCTTATTTACACGCTTATGGTGGAGGTCCTGGTTTTGAATATATTTTGAAAAAATTCATACCGCGCTTATTGGAAGAAGGCGTAAGTCAAAACGATATTAATACAATATTTGTAGACAATCCTGCCCGTTGGTTAGGGCAATTTGAAGGGTGATAATTAAATTATGATAGTAGAAAATGGAAGTATTGTAGCGATTCTAAGAGGGATAGATCCGGAATATGCAGTTGCCATCACAGAGAAGTTGGTTGAAAATGGTATTACAATGCTTGAGGTATCATTGAGCGAAGAAGAGAAAGCACTTGGTTCCATTCGGAAAATTAGTTCGGCATTCCAAGCTTCGGTTTATCTTGGGGCAGGTACTGTCGTTCACACACACCAAGTAGATCGTGTATTGGACGCTGGAGGCAAGTATATCATTACACCTGGTTGGGATCGAGACTTAACCCGCTATGTACAATCAAAACGTGTGAGCGTAATTCCCGGCGTATTCACTCCAGGAGAGATTATGCAAGCGGTACAAGAAGAAGTGGAAGTAGTGAAATTATTCCCAGCAAATGTGCTTGGGGTATCCTATGTGAAAAGTCTTCAAGGACCATTTCCGAATGTACATATTATGGGAGTAGGTGGCGTTGATCTAAATAATTTAAAAGATTATTATGAAGCAGGCTGCTCTTCATTTGCTATTGGAAATGACCTTGTACCAAGGGGTGCAACTACAAAAGATTTGAAGAATATCGAAGAAAAAGCAAAACGTTATGTAGAGCTGATGCAGGGACTAAGGAGCTGAACGAGATGGCAAAGGCTAAAGAATTGATTAACATGACTAGAGACCAAGTTAAAATTGCGATAGAGGAATACCCAGTTGCCATTTTACCTTTAGGTGCTACAGAACAGCATGGCCACCATCTTCCATTAGGCGTTGACATCTATTTAGCTGAAGGCATTTCACGAAGAATTTGTGAGGAGACTGGAGCTCTATTATTACCAGCTGTACCATTCGGTTACTCATGGGTATGGCGTGATATTCCGGGGACAGTTTCACTTCAGCAACATCATGTTGAAGCAGTTATTAAAGATGTAGCTCACAGTGTTAACCGGTATGGCGTAAAAACACTTATTCTAGTGAACGGGCATGATGCTAATAATGCAGCTATGAAATATGCGACTCGTGAGCTGATGGATGAGCTAGATATGAATGTCATCTACTTATTTTATCCCGATATTCATAAAGTCATGGCAGAACATTGTGATTCTCAGACTTGGTCCGGTATGATCCATGCTTGTGAATTTGAAACCTCCTTGATGCTTGCGGTAAAGCCTGAATTAGTTGATATGTCCAAGGCTGTAAAGGAGTACCCTGATAGACCTGCACTATATGGAAGTTCTACAATATCTCTAGGGGATTTAAGTAAAAGTGGAGTATTTGGAGATGCGACGCTTGCTAGTGTGGAAAAAGGGGAAAAGCTTCTAGAAAGTTTCGTAGGCAAGATGGTTGATTTAGTCAATCTTGCTGTTAATGAACCCCCAAAAAAATAGTCATGAATGTGCCAGGAACTCCTGTCTATAAAATAAAGATTGTTTGATTAAAAAGGCGAGGTACCTTGTAAGAGGTGTCCTCGCTTTTTGGTGTTTCCCTATGATTCTTGGTCTAATTCAAAGAAGTTTTTAACATTCGCTGTAATTAAAATAGCATCTTCAATGTAGGCGGTATAGAGTATTTGTGCGTCGGACATACCACCGTATTCCATTTTGTCTCTACCCATATCGTCTTTAAAATTAGAGAGAACGTGGGGAGTTACTTGTCTGATTTTGTGTTCAATTTCTGGGGATAAAACGACTGGGTGAGACTTCTTGACAAAGTTCTAATTGACCCACAATTTTACGTTTTTCTTTATCGGGTAGGTTAATGATTGAACTTCTATTTCACGAATAACCTTCCTTGATACAAGAAGAATGGCTTTCCCATTTTTGAAATCGTGTAAAGCGTTTTTCCGAAAAGTCTGGCTGCCCTTCGTAAATCTTCACCACAGGTTGGGTTCACCGTATATCTAAATACATTTGTATCTAATAGATATGGTTTTAACTTTCTCATTGCCTCCCTGACAATCTATTCTACATCGTCTAGGTATTCGAGGACTTTTTCTGCGATGTTTATCGATTGTTTTTTAGCTTTGCTCGTTTTTCAATGAACTTATCCCAACTTGGTTTATCCATAAATTGTTCAGCGTCAATTCGCCACTTACCACTGCCTTCTAGCGTTTGGTAGGATTTAAGTTTCCCGTCAGAACGGTGCCTTCGAACCATTTGAGGTGTGATTCCTAGAATTTCAGAAACATCACGAACAGTAATGAAATCCGGAATATTGAATTGCTTACTCAAAACTTCAAAAGCTTTTTTCTTCTCTATTTCACTAAGTCCTTGATAAAGTCTTTCTCGTTCTCTTTCAAGTTCTTCCTTGAAGCATCATGACTTTGACAAAATCCATTGATTTGCGGCTCAGCACCACTTGTTCTTCTGTTATTTGTGGTTTATAATCATCAAGAATTGTTGGCATATTATCCACCTCTTTCACCTTCGCTATAACTCATATCGTTGGGGAAAGAAAGAAACAAAACAAAACAAATGAAATAATATATACTTGAAACTTGAAAAAGATACATCATACTATTTCGGTCCTAAAGTTAAATTTGAGGAGGATAACATTGATTAAAGAAATAGATATTACAGATCCCAAATTTGCTGAAGAAGTGTTAGATGTTCAAATTCCATCGTATAAGGTGGAAGCAGAATTAATTGATTTCTATGATATCCCACCATTAAGGGACACGGTGATTACTTTGCAACGATGTGGAGAAACTTTCTATGGCTGTTATGTAGATGGAGAGTTGGGCGGAGTTATTTCAATCAAAGTAGAAGAGGAGTTAATTGATATTCATCGGTTAATGGTGTATCCTAAACACTTTAGAAAAGGGATTGCGGGGAGACTATTGGACTTCGTTGAAAGCTATGGTGAAGGCGATGAAACGCTAATTGTATCAACGGGTTCTAAAAATGCACCTGCTGTTCATTTCTATGAAAAAAGTGGGTTTGTGAAAATAGGAGAAATGACAGTAATGGAAGGCTTGTCGATTACTTCATTTGAAAAGAAAAGGAAATGATTGCACGGGTGTATTATTTGGTGAAGAATATACGGTAGTTTGAATATAAAAAGGCTAGATCAAGCGAAATCATTCGCTGTAATCTAGCCTTTATTTTATTTACTTTGTCCAATATGATCGACATGTAAAATTCTAAAACCATTCTTTTCGAGCTTGTCGCTTAGCTTCTCAATATCCTCTTCTGTCTTTCCATCCTCAAGCGTGATAACAACTCTTCGTGCCAACACGGAACCATTATCCAGCGTGAACATGCCTTCGATATTTTCGCCCCGTAGCGTTTTTGTTAATTTCTCAATCATGCCTTTTGCTTCGGTTGACGAAATCGTAATATTGATACCACCTGTTTTCAGACCAAATGCATCCTCCAATACGCTTTCGACCTTGTTATGCGTTAGGATCCCAATTAGCTTGCCGTTTTCAACAACGCTTAGAAATGGCAATGACTTAATATCAATCAATGCGTTTAAGAAAGAAGAACGTTCAGATATAAATGCATCCTGGTGCTTTAATAAATGTTCGACGGTCGTATTTTTATCCCCGTTATCCTCGTAAATGTATTCAATTAAGTGGACTCTGTAAATCATCCCTTTGTAATTATCATTACTGTCCACAACAGGAATGCATCGGTAGCCACTTTCTTTGATTTTTGTTAATACTTCCATAACAGTTTGTTCAGTATGCGCAATGACTACATCTTGTTTGGGTAAATATAAATCTCTGACGAGCATGTGACTTCCTCCTTTAAATTGACGAAATTTTTTGGATGGTATTATATAGTATTATAGTAGAAGAATTGAAGAGTAGACAAGCTATTTCGATATGTCGACTAATAAAAGTACTTTCATAGATTAACTATGCTGGGGTATTATTGATTCACGCTTGCAGTTCTATAGTTTTGATATTCTTTTTTAGATTACTAAGACACAGATTATTTAGAGTGGAAAAACTGTTATATACTTGGGGAAATCTAAGTGTATAACAGTTTTTATCGTTTCGGCTTATAATTCATCATGCTAAACATCTCGTTCAGCTCTTCTTTCGTCAAATCACGCCATTGTCCATTCTGTAAATTGCCCAAGTGGATATTGAGGATACGCGTGCGTCGTAAGTTCTGGACGTTGTAACCGAGTGCGGAGCACATGCGACGGATTTGGCGATTGAGCCCTTGGGTTAATGTGATGTTGAATTTGCGTGGCCCGAGTTGTTTTACTTTGCATGGTTTTGTCACGGTGTCTAAAATAGGGACGCCCGATTCCATTTTGTCGATAAATGCTTGCGTAATCGGATGATCAACAGTGACGATGTATTCTTTTTCATGACCGTGTTCTTCACGCAAAATTTCATTGACGATGTCGCCGTCGTTTGTCATGAGAAGCAGTCCATCTGAGTCTTTATCGAGCCGTCCGATATGGAAAATGCGTAGGGGATGGTTGATGAAGTCGACAACGTTTCCCTCGATATGGCGTTCTGTTGTGCTTGTAATACCAACAGGTTTGTTGAGTGCGATATAGACGAGTTGTTGTTCTGTTTTGACTGGTTTTCCATCCGCATGAACGTCATCGCCTTCTTGTACTTTGCTACCAAGTTCCGCTAGTTGCCCGTTGATGGTTATACGTCCATCTTCAATCCATTTATCTGCACCGCGACGGGAAACGATTCCCGCTTCGCTTAAATATTTATTAATTCTCATCGCTGTCACCCAATCCAGGAAATTTCTTACCTCTATTGTAGCGCGTTGGCGCGGAATGTTCAAAAATGATAGGTTTAATTGTTGACTGAAAAGGTTGACAATTAACTTTCCACGTACTAAGATAAGAATAACTTTTTTGTTCAAAGACGGGCAGGAGGTACCGAGAGCGGTGCCGCCCACGGATAGATGAGTCGAGATGAGAAGAGCATAGCTGAGAAATTGTTGAATAAGAAGAGTAGCATGGGTGCGCGATTTAAGAGAGTCAGTGGGTGGTGGAAACTGATTCGCAGCCGATGTGAATGGACTTATGAGAGTTCCCTTGAATATGTTCAAGGGAGACGTATATCCCGCGTTAGGGGATGTGCCTTATTAACTTGCTGAAGCAAGTTAAAGCCTCCGGTGGATGTCACAGATTTTGAAAGGAGTTAATTGAGCTCTGCTCAATTCAAAATCTGGACACAATTACACCGAGGCGTAATTGATTTAGGCGCACTAAGTGGAAGCAGTTATGCTTCAATTAGAGGTGGCAACGCGGTTTATTCCGTCCTCTGCAATCGGACTTTTATGTCCTTTTGCAGAGGGCTTTTTTTATTTTTATTCAGCAGAAGTTCAAATGCCTGCTGAATAAAAATAAAAGGAAGGCAACCAAAGAACGCCACGTCCTGTGGCAAAGGTTGCATGACCGACATCCTGTCGGCCCGCGGATGTCACAGATTTTGAGGGGAGTTAAAGGAAGGCAGTCTAAACTCGCGACGTCATGTCGCAACGACTGCATGACCTACATCCTGTAGGCCTCAAGCTCAATTCAAAATCTGGACGCAAATACGCCAAGGCGTATTTGATTTCAATTTATAAATGAACTCAAAAAGAGATGAGGAGAGATGAGATGAGCACAGGGCAGAAGAGTTTAAGGACGACGATGAAGAAGGTTAATGGTGATTCGCTTACGCCAATTTTGATTTTTAGAAGAATGCAAGGCGAGCGAAAGTTTTTACTCGAAAGTTCTTCGAAGCATGAAGGATCTGGGCGTTATTCGTTCCTTGGGATGGATCCGGTGAAGTGTTATAGCGGACGGGAAGGCAAAATTGAGGAGCATGTCTACGCAACGGGGAAGAAATACAGCCATGAGGGCGATTTGTTTGTGCTGTTGAAACGTTTGATGCCGCGGATTACGGATGATATCGACTTTCCATTTACAGGCGGTGCGGTCGGCTATGTCGGGTACGGGGCGGCACGAGAAGATGGCCACCGTACAGAGGAAAATTTAGGATTCCCGGACGTCAATTTTAATATCTATGAAACCATCGTTATTTTCGACCATGTGTTGAATGAAGTGACGTTGCTGCATACAGAAATTAATGAAGTACAAAGTGTGCCCGACCTGGATGCGTTAGCAGAAAGTATGTTGGCAGGACCGGAAAATGAAGACTCTACCTTTGAAATCTCCGACTATACAAGTTCTGTAACGCAACAGCAGTTTGAGGATTTGGTGCGCCAGGCGAAAGGTTATATAGGTGAAGGAGAAGTGGAGCAAGTTGTGCTGTCGAGAAGATTGGTAGCTGATTTCAAAGGTGACCCGTTTTCATTGTACCGTAAGCTGAGAAAACGTAATCCTTCGCCGTATATGTACTATATGGAATTCGACGATCATGTTGTGGTGGGGACGTCGCCGGAAAGTTTGGTCAGTGTGTCGAATGGCAAGGTAATGACGAATCCGATTGCGGGCACACGTCGACGTGGGCAAGACAAGGCAGAGGATGTGGCGCTCGAAAAAGAGTTGCGTGCAGATCCGAAAGAGGTGTCGGAGCACGATATGCTTGTTGAACTTGGACGCCATGATCTAGCGAGAATTTGTGTAGCAGACTCCGTCGACGTTACGAGCTATATGGAGGTTGTTCGTTATGAGCACGTCATGCATTTGGTGTCTGAAGTGGAAGGGACGTTATCGCCAGTGCTTCACTCATTGGATGCTTTGAGTGCGTGTTTGCCGGCGGGTACAGTAACGGGAACACCGAAAACACGAGCGATGGAATTGATTGATGAATTAGAGCAAATGGATCGCGGCATTTATGGCGGAGCCATCGGTTATATCGGTTTTAATGGCAACATGGATTTTGCGTTAACGATTCGTACGATGATTGTGCGGGATGGAAAAGCATACGTACAGGCGGGTGCAGGGATTGTGGCGGCATCGAACCCGACAGCAGAATACATGGAAACAGTTAATAAGGCACGTTCGTTGTTAGAGGTTGTGAATTAAGAAAAAAGAGCTGAGCAGAGGAGAGATTGAGATGAGAGGGATTGTGAGTAAAGTAGAGCAGGGTAAGCATCTAATGTATGAAGAAATGCTGGAGGCGGCCAACCTCATTTTTGATGAACGGACAGATTCAAAGGATATTGTTGACTTCCTCGTAGCATTGTCACGTAAAGGAGAGACGGCCCATGAGGTGGCGGCTCTTGCATTTGTTATGAAATCACATGCTGTTCAATTGCCCGTTCCTGAAGGTGTCTACATGGATAACTGTGGAACAGGCGGGGACGGTTTGAACAGCTTTAATATTAGTACAGCGTCAGCCTTTGTACTAGCGGGTGCAGGTGCATTGGTTGCCAAGCACGGCAATCGGAAAATTTCCAGTGCTGCAGGCAGTTCTGACGTGCTAGAAGAACTCGGAATTCGTTCTGATTTCAGTAAGGAGGAAACGGCTGAATTACTTCGTCAAGAGGGTATCACCTTCCTTCATGCACCACAGGTTCATCCGAAAATGAAACGGATTGGCGCCATTCGGCAGCAAATTGGTAAGCCTACCATCTTCAACTTAGTGGGTCCTTTGACCAATCCGATTCCATTAAAAACACAGTTTACAGGCATTAATCGCCCTGATTTCACAATGGATTATGCAACGGTTTTACGAATGCTTGGTAGGGAACGTGCGATTGTCGTATCGGGTGCAGGTGGTATGGATGAGGCGTCGCTCGCGGGGCAAAATATTTTTGTTTTGTTGGATAAAGGCGACTTGATTCCGTTTTCATTGACAGCAGAGGATGTTGGATTGACAACCGCTCCGGCGTCAGCTATCCGTGGGGGAAATGCTAAAGAGAATGCGGCCATTATCCGTACTGTTTTTCAAGGGCAACGCGGTCCGCATTTCGATACGATTGTCTTCAATGCCGGAATCGGATTGTTTGCTAATGGGCAAGCAGGGACGATACAAGAAGGAGTTAAGCTGGCGACGGATAGTATTTTATCGGGAAGGGCGTTAGAAAAATTACAAGCAGTCGTGGCATTTAGCGAACAAATCGGGCAAAGGTCGGTGGCGAAATGACTATTTTAGATAAAATTCTACAACAGAAGCATCATGAAGTGCAGCAGCTGTTAACACAACAAACTATTCAACAAGAAAATCAACCATCGCGCCCGTCTTTATTCGACAAATTATATCAGTCGGAGCATTTGCAGGTCATTGCGGAAATGAAGCGTGCTTCACCTTCAAAGGGGTTAATAGCGGAAGGCGCTGATCCCGTTGCACAGGCGATTATTTATGAAAAATCTAATGCGGCATGCATTTCGGTTCTAACGGATGCTCACTTTTTCAAAGGTTCATTTGAAGACCTAGCGGCGGTTGCAGATGCTGTTTCAATTCCGCTACTATGCAAGGATTTCATGATTCACAGCGTACAAATCGACCGTGCAAAAAATGCAGGTGCCTCGGTGATTTTGCTCATTGTAGCAGCACTTACCGATGAAGAATTGTCCACGCTTTATGCGTATGCATTGGCAGCCGGTCTCGAAGTGCTTATAGAAGTACATGACGAGGCGGAATTAAAACGTGCGCTTGCGCTAGATGCCAAGCTGATCGGTGTCAATAATCGGGATCTCCGAACATTTGAGGTGGATTTGCAGAGGACTGAAGAAATTGCGGCGCTATTTCCGTTCCATGAAGAGCGCGTTTTGATTAGTGAAAGTGGTATTTGGCAAGCAGAAGACGCGTTGCGTGTATCGAAAGTTGGAGCTAGCGCAGTGCTTGTTGGTGAATCATTGATGCGCAGTGACTCGGTTGCGGCGGCTATTCAGTCACTACAAGTTGCTACGCAGGGGGTTGCTCGATGACGAAAGTGAAAATTTGTGGATTGATGGAGCAAGAGCATGTCAAAGTGGCAGTTGATGCCGGAGCAGATGCCATTGGATTCGTTTTTGCTCCTAGCCGGCGACGAGTGACGATAGATGAAGCGCAAGTGTTAGCACGTGATATTCCATCTGGGGTTCTAAAAATCGGGGTATTCGTCAATGCTTCGACCGAAGAAGTAGAGGAGACGTATCGACAAGTGCCGCTCGATATTATCCAATTTCACGGAGATGAAAGTGCAGAATTTATCAAAAAAGTCGGACTTCCTTCTATTAAAGTAGTATCAGTTCACAGTGATGAAGATGTGAAGCGTGCTACACAGTATGAGGCGGATTATTATTTGTTTGATACACCAGGAACGGATTTTAAAGGTGGTAGTGGTATGACCTTCGATTGGGCGCTGATGAACAATGTTGGTATACAAGCAGATCGGGTTATTCTTGCAGGTGGTTTAAATGTGGAAAATGTGGGGGATGCGATTCGGCGTGTGCAGCCATATATGGTGGATGTGTCGAGTGGCGTCGAAAGTATGAAGCGAAAAGATAGCCACTTGATTCGTGCATTTATTCAAGCGGTTAAGGATGAGGGGCGATTGTGATGGTAAAGGAATTGAAGGTAGGTCGCTACGGGAAGTTTGGTGGGCAATTTGTGCCGGAAACATTAATGACGGCGTTGCTGGAATTGGAGAAGGCGTATGAGGAGGCAATCGCAGATCCAGCTTTCATGGATGAAGTGAATCATTATTTAAAGGATTTTGTTGGGCGTGAAACGCCACTTTATTTCGCGGAGAGACTTACGAGGCTGGCAGGTGGCGCGAAGATCTACTTGAAACGGGAAGACCTGAATCATACAGGTGCCCATAAAATTAATAATACCATCGGGCAGGCGTTGCTTGCCGTACGCATGGGTAAAAAGAAGATTGTGGCGGAAACCGGCGCGGGGCAGCACGGCGTGGCAACGGCAACAGTTTGTGCATTGTTTGACCTGGAATGTGTTATTTTCATGGGGGCCGAAGATATTCGTAGGCAGGAATTGAATGTTTTCCGTATGGAATTGCTTGGTGCGAAGGTCGTTTCGGTTGATAAAGGTGGCGGAACGCTCAAGGATGCGGTTAATGAGGCGTTGCGTTACTGGGTGGCCAATGTGGAGGATACCCATTATATTTTGGGTTCAGCTCTAGGACCACATCCTTTCCCAAAAATTGTTCGCGATTTCCAACGTGTCATTGGTGTGGAAACGAGAAGGCAAGTCGTGGAAAAGACAGGCCGTCTGCCAGATGCAATTGTGGCGTGCATTGGTGGAGGGAGCAACGCGATTGGTATGTTCCATCCGTTTTTGGATGATGAAGAAGTAGCATTGTACGGAGTGGAAGCAGCCGGCAGTGGCTTGGCAACGGGACTTCATGCTGCTGCAATTGCGGATGGCAAAGAGGGTGTTTTGCACGGAGCATATATGTATATTTTACAGGATGAGGATGGATTTATACAGGAAGCGCATTCGATTTCTGCCGGGCTTGATTATCCTGCCGTGGGTCCGGAGCATTGTCATTTGCACGATATCGGACGTGTGAGGTATACCGCGGTGACGGATACAGGTGCATTAGAAGGCTTACAGCTGTTGGCGAAATTGGAGGGAATTATTCCGGCTTTGGAAAGTGCGCATGCTATACAGTATGCAGTCGAGTTAGCAGGTCGAATGAGCGAGGAAGAAATACTTGTCATTTGTCTATCAGGACGTGGCGATAAAGACGTTCAAACGGTGCGCGATGCTTTGGGAGGTGGAGTGAAATGACGAAAACGATTCTAGTAAATGCCATCAATGCTTGTACTGAGCGTGGGAATAAAGCGTTTGTCCCGTATATTATGGCGGGGGACGGCGGAGTAACGGCTTTGAAGGAGCAGATTTTATTCCTTCAGGAAGCAGGGGTGACAGCGATTGAGCTTGGCATTCCATTTTCTGATCCAGTGGCGGATGGTCCGGTCATTCAAGAGGCTGGGGAACGGGCACTTGCTCATGGGATAACGCTTCGTAAAGTATTGAAAGAACTTACTTTGTTTATCGATGAGGTGACGGTTCCACTGGTGATCATGAGCTATTTGAATCCTATTTTAAGTTACGGCATCTCTGAATTCGTCAAGGATTGCGGCAACAGTGGTGTTCGTGGACTTATCGTTCCGGATTTGCCGCTGGAGGAAAGTGATTTGTTACGGGATGCACTAGCGGATTCTGACATTGCTCTTATTCAACTTGTATCGCTGACGAGTCCACCGGAGCGGATAAAGAAAATTACAGCCGAGGGTGAAGGTTTCATTTACGCAGTGACGGTCAATGGCATTACTGGTGTTCGCGATGGTTTCGGCGATGATCTTCAAGTACATTTGGAAGGATTAAAAGCAGTGAGTCCAGTCCCGGTATTGGCGGGATTCGGTATTTCGACACCAGAACAGGTTCGAACAATTGGTGCTTTTGCCGATGGCGTTATTGTAGGAAGTGCCATTGTAGATGCTTTTCATCGCCGAGATTTATCGAAGGTGGCAGCATTGGTAAAGGCGGCAGAAAAAGAGGTCTATAGCTGAAGAAGCGCCTCTCCACATGTGGGGAGGCGCTTCTTATGCGTAGTTCAGCTTGTGAAAAAGGTAGCCAAGTTTCCACCAGACTTTAATCTTCAGTACTAGCCTTTGCTATTCTTTTCTTCGCTATCCAGTCCGTTCCGAATTCAATCAGTGGTTTCATCGGCATAATTTTACAAGTAGCTTGTCCCAATAAACCGTCGATGCCTACATTAGGATTCGCCTTCGCAAATGTCTCGACAAGATCTGGGAAAATATCAGAGTCCAAATGTGCCATGTCGTAGGTAGCCCAAACCCGTTCGCCATTTTGCAGCATAGCCGTACCGTCTGGGGCAGTCGTTAGCCCAGGTGCACGGTATTCAGCCAGATGAAGGGCGGTGCATGTATCGTAATCGACACCAATCATCACAATTTTTACATCGGCGTTAAACATCTTTCCAAGTGGTGAAGTCATGCCAAATGAGTCGTGCAAGAAATGCTCGGCCATCCAGTCCTCCGCATGTCGGCCCCATGCCATGAAGGAGTGGACAGGGTGAGCACTTCGAATGGTCGCGGGATGACGGTGGAAACACTCTGCAATTTTTCCCATGCCGCGTAAATTGGAAAGATGCGGATTATAGGCTGGAAGTGATTGTCGGATATACTCATACCATTCTTCTGGAACAGGTGGGTTTCTCCAGTTAGAGGGCTCCGAATTATCAGCAGATTGCGCGGGCATAATGATTGTTCCGTTAGAAGTGATTGTTTCCATCAGTGCCTCAACGACAGCCTGCGCGCCTCCCGCAATCCAACCCATCGACTGGAGCGAAGCATGAACGATGATATTGTCACCTGCCTGAATTCCAAGTGTGTGAAGTTGTTGTTGTAACGTCTTTTTCGATTGGAAAGAATGTGTACGTTGAATTGTTTTTAGCTCGCTCATTCTAGCATCATCCTATTCATTTAAAGTATTGTTAGCATAGCAATTATCACTGAGTTCGCCAAGAGGAATTTGGATCTCCATGGATTCAAGTGAAACTTTTTCTTTCGTGGGTCGTACATATATAAAAGGAGTTGGTCGGATTGGATGCGTATGCGATTAGGCAAGATGTCGAAACGACATATGACAAAGTGAAATCATTGGCAGGTTGGGCGGTGGACAAGGCCGTTGTGCTGACAATTACTTCGTATTATGTCACGTCCGAGCGCGAATTCGATGCGGTTAGCCTAAACCGGGCAATGGACGCTTTGAAAAGTAGGACAGGCTGGCTTTCTCCGTTGCGTGGCAATCTTTTGCCTATGATGGCGGCATTTCTTAATCAGCCGGGAATGGTCATTGACGAAGAAGTAGATCGTTTATTTGAAAAGCAGCAAGTTTTAAAGGGTGTCGGTTTTCGCAATACCATCCATTCGTATTTAGCTGCACTCCTAATGACGAGCAACCAAGCACATTATGAAACTGAAGCGTGGCAAGCCAAAAAACTATACGATGCTATGAAAAAACAACATTTCTTTCTTACGTCTGACGATGATTATGCTTACGCGGTATTGCTCGGCAAAAGGGGCGCTAATCCGATTGAACATGCCAAGTCGATGCGTACTTATTACGATGCACTGCGTACAGAAGGATTCCGTTCAGGCAATGAACTTCAATGGTTGTCGCAAGTTATGACGTATGTACACAATGAGTTCAATCCAATTCTTGTATCTCGCGCGGTAGAAGTACTTGCTCATTTCAAGCGGGATACTAAAGTACGTCCCGTTCATTATCCGATGATTGGTTTTCTGACTGTATTTGGAGTTGCAGATGCTGAACTAAAAAAGATTGTCGAATTGACGCACGCGTTAGAAGAATCTAAGCTTTTTAGATGGAATCGTGAGATGGCCTTGTCAATAGGCATTGGTTATAGTATGCATGAATTAACGGAGAATGTTGAAGAAGCAACGGTTAGCCTTGTGACATCTGTGGAATTGATTTTGCAGGCGCAACAAGCTGTGATGGCTGCGACAATGGCGGCTATGGCAGCATCATCTGCAACAAACTCGACAAATAGTTAGGTAATCTAGACGGAAAACAGAAGAACAGATTCCTTTTCGAATTGAGAAGGGGTCTTTTTTGTATTTCAAAAGAAAAATTAATTAATTTTCCGAAATATTATTTAGAATGTTACGGTTTGCGAAACGCTTTCATAGCAAGGTTTGTAATCAAATTGTAATACGTGAAATATTCAATAAATTTGATATTCTAAAAAAACAGTATTGTCATACAATAAATTGTATAGTATATTGGGGCGAGTGATTAATCAGAAAATTTTATATTAATAGTTTGCAGTTGGCATAATGCAAGGAGGAAGTCATCATGGGAAACCCAGTATTGGAAATTGAAAATCTACGCACATCATTTCGGATTAAAGATGACTACTATGCGGCGGTTGACGGTGTATCATTGACGGTTGGAAAAAACGAGTTGTTGGCAATTGTTGGAGAATCGGGCTGCGGGAAAAGTGCATTAGCATTTTCGATAATGGGTCTTCATAACAAGGCAAAAGTAGAAGGTAATATTCGTTTTAAAAATCATAATATTGCCAACATTTCACCTGCAAAATTGAATGAATTACGCGGGAAGGAAATGGGCATGATTTTTCAAGACTCACTTTCTGCGTTGAATCCGTTAATGATTATTGGTGACCAAATTGGTGAAATTATTTACATCCACAATCCAAAGCTTTCAAAAAATGATCGAAAAAAGAGAGTCATCGACTTACTGAATAAGGTCGGAATTGTCCGTCCGGAATTTACGTATGACCAATTTCCACATGAATTATCGGGTGGGATGAGGCAACGGGTCGTTATTGCGATGGCGATTGCTAACGAGCCGGAGTTACTTATTGCGGATGAACCAACGACTGCACTCGATGTTACAATTCAATCGCAAATCCTCGATTTATTGAAAGAGTTAAAAGAGGATAGCCAAGCAGGGATTATTCTTATTACACATGATTTAGCGGTTGTTGCTGAGATGGCAGACCGGGTGGCTGTGATGTATGCAGGACAAATTGTTGAAATTGCAGATGTCTATACGCTGTTCGAAAATCCGTTGCACCCTTACACTAGATCATTATTGAATTCCGTGCCACATGCGAGTGAAATCCAATCTGAACTCCATGTCATTGAGGGAATTGTTCCATCTCTGCAAAAGTTAGAGCGTGAAGGTTGTCGTTTTAGTCCAAGAATTCCATGGATAGACAGCTCGGTACATGAAAAGAATCCAGCCCTACATGAAGTCAGTCCGGGTCATTTTGTACGCTGTACTTGTTATCAGCATTTTACCTTCCCTGAAAAAAGCAAGGAGGATCAGCGCCATGTCGTTTCTTGAAGTCAAAGATTTAAAAGTCCACTTCCCTATTCACGGTGGCATACTGGGCAGAACTGTCGATCACGTTCGAGCAGTTGATGGTGTGTCGTTGTCGATTGAAAAAGGAAAGACATACGGACTTGTTGGTGAATCGGGATCTGGGAAAACAACGACTGGACGGGCAATCATCGGGTTGAATAAAATTACTTCGGGTCAGGTTCTTTTTGAGGGGCAAGACATTACAGATTTACGCCGTTCAAAAATGGATGCACGTCGTGATATCCAGATGATTTTTCAAGATCCTTATTCTACATTGAATCCTAAAAAGCGAGTGCTCGATATTGTGTCTGAGCCGCTTCGTAACTATGAAAGTCTTTCAAGAGTTGAAGAAAGAAAACGCGTTCAGGAATTATTAGAACTTGTTGGATTAAGCCCTGAAAGTATACATAAATACCCACATGAATTCTCAGGTGGGCAGCGTCAACGAATTGGCATTGCTCGGGCAATTGCTTTAAAACCAAAACTAATTATTGCGGATGAGCCTGTGTCAGCTCTTGACGTGTCTGTTCAGGCGCAAGTCTTGAATTTTATGCAGGAGATTCAGAAAGAGTTGGGGTTAACGTATCTTTTCATTAGTCATGATCTTGGAATTATTAGGCATATGTGCGATCGCATTGGCATTATGTATAAGGGACGGTATGTTGAGGAAGGAACACCAGATGATATTTTTAACAACCCACAGCATATCTACTCAAAACGATTGGTTGCGGCGATTCCTGATATTGACCCTCGAAAACGTGAGCAACAATCACAATTCCGCCAACAAGTAAAACAAGAGTATGAGCAGTCCTATAACGATTATTTCGATGACTTGGGCTTGGCCTATAACCTACAGCCAGTATCGGACACACATTTAGTGGCTCTGCCTGGGAGAGGGTGAATAATTATGTGGAAATTCACTGTACGTCGAATTGGAATTATGATTCCGCAGCTTGCGTTACTGAGTATTTTAGTATTTATACTGGCAAAAATGATGCCTGGGGATGCGTTAAGTGGTTTAATCGATCCAAGCATTAAGCCGGAAGCGATGGAAGTTATGCGTGTCAAACTGGGTTTGGACAATCCTTGGTATACCCAGTATATGGATTGGGTTAAAGGAATCGTGATAGATGGAAGTTTTGGACAATCGTTTCGTTTTAAAATGCCAGTGACTGAGTTAATCGCTCAGCGAATGGCCAATACATTTTGGTTGTCTCTTATGACATTATTCTTAACGTATCTGATTGCAATTCCTCTGGGGATTACAAGTGGTCGTTTTAATGACACATGGGGTGACCGCTTGATAACGGGTTATACGTACCTAGGGTTTGCTGCACCGTTATTTATATTTGCATTAGTTATGCTTTGGATATTTGGTTTTAACCTTGGTTGGTTCCCTACTGGAGGGAGTGTAAAGCCGGGTCTTTCACCGGGAACATTCGAGTATGTAGTCAGTAAGATTCAACACTTGTTGCTGCCTTCCTTGTCGATGGCACTGATTGCAACGGTTTCGACTGTTCAGTATTTACGCAGTGAGATCATTGATACAAAACAGAAGGAATTTGTTGTGACGGCGAGGGCAAAGGGTGCGTCTGAATCACGCGTCTATAACCGTCATATTTTACGGAATTCGTTGTTGCCGATTGCTGCTTTCTTTGGCTATGAAATTACGGGACTAATTGGCGGGACGGTCTTTATTGAAAGTATCTTTGGGTATCCAGGGATGGGCCGACTATTTTTAGAATCTATTACATTACGTGATTTTAGCGTAGTGACAGCTGTAGTTATCATATTTGGGGTTGCTGCGATTTTAGGTGCATTGCTCTCGGATATTATATTAAGTATTGTGGACCCACGCATTCGCATAAAATAATAACTCGATAGACTTTGAGGTGATTAAGGTTGGAAATGAAAATAGCTCAATTACCTGATAATGCCCAGAGTGATGATAGAAGTCCATCTGGTTGGCAGATTATCTGGCGTGAAATTGTCCGCGATAAATTGGCCCTTGTGTCATTAATTTTTCTTATACTGATTATGATGTTTGTCTATGGTATATCCCTATTTTTAGATCAAAGTGAAATTGTTAGAGTTGACTTGTTCTCTATTCACAAGGCTCCATCTGAGCAGTTTTGGTTAGGGACGGATCAGGGTGGACGTGATGTTTTTGGACAACTGATTATTGGGACGCGAAATTCACTGTCGATTGGGATTCTTGTAACAGTTATGACGGGCGTTCTTGGAATTTTCGTTGGATTAGTCTCCGGTTATTTTGGCGGAGCAATTGATAATATTTTAATGAGAACGGTAGACTTTTTCATGATTCTACCATTCCTAATGATTATTATTGTATTCAGTTCAATTACGCCGAAATATTCAATCTGGACGTTTTCATTGATTATGACCGCTTTTTTATGGATGGGAAAAGCAAGGTTAATACGTTCGAAGGCTTTGCAGGAAAGGGAACTGGACTATGTTCAGGCTTCCAAGACGCTTGGTTCCTCGAATTTTAAAATTATGTTTTCACAAGTATTGCCGAACCTAAGTTCAATTATTATCGTGTCAATGACCTTGAACTTGGCGGCAAATATTGGATTGGAATCAGGCCTGTCCTTTTTAGGATTTGGTTTTCCGGAAAGTACACCGAGTCTTGGGACACTTGTGAGTTATGCAAGAAACCCACAAACGTTGGAGTTTAGATGGTGGATTTGGTTGCCCGCATCAGTACTAATTTTAGTACTGATGTTGAGTATAAATAATGTTGGTCAAGCGCTTAAACGTGCGACTGACGCAAGGCAAAGAAGAGGATAAGAAAGGGGAGAGATTGATATGGTTGGAAAGAAAAGTGCAAGTAAAGTTTTGTTCGCGATGCTCCTTGTTTTACTACTCGCGTTAGCTGCTTGTAATAAAGCGGAAGAAGCAACTCCAGATGATTCTGGTGCGAAAGATGAAGAGAAACCAAAAGTAGAAGAGGAAAAAGAGGAAGAGAGTGGCGAAAAACTCTATTCTATCGATGATTTTAGCAACATCAAAACAAATGAAGGTGAAGCAATCGAAGGAGGTTCGTTCACATTCGGTCTTGTTTCGGATACTGCATTTGAAGGAACTTTGAACTTTAACTTCTATTCAGGAGACCCGGATGCACAAGTTCTTCAGTGGTTTGACGAAGGACTCCTAACATGGGATGCAAACTTCGTGTACACAAATGATGGTGCAGCAACATATGAATCATCAGAAGATGGTCGTACATTTACATTCAAGATTAAAGACAATGTAAACTGGCATGATGGTCAGCCGGTAACTGCAGAAGACTGGTTATTTGCCCACCAAGTGCTAGCGCATCCTGATTATGATGGACCACGTGCTGGAGATGTCTTGAACATTGAGGGTATGGCAGAATATATCGCTGGTACAGCAGATACGATTTCTGGTATTGAAGTTGTCAGCGATAAAGAATTGAAAATTACTTATTTGGAAGCAACACCATCATTGATCACAGGTGGAATTTGGACGTACCCGCTTGCGAAGCATATCTTTGGTGATATGGCAGTAGCAGATATTTCATCTTCTCCAGAAGTACGTCAGAACCCAATCGGTTTTGGTCCGTTTAAAGTGGACACAATCGTTCCTGGTGAGTCTGTTACTTATGTGAAAAACGAAGATTACTGGCGTGGAGAACCTGGACTTGATACGGTTACTCTAAAAGTTATCAATCCAAACGTTGTTGTGCAAGCATTGGAAAAAGGTGAAGTCGATACAGTAAGTAGCTTCCCAGTAAACCAATATCCGGATAATGCAGATATGGCAAACGTTGAGTTCCTTGGTGCGGTAGACCGTGCGTATTCATATGTTGGATTTAAATTAGGTGCATGGGATGAAGAAAACAAAGTTGTAAAATATAACCCAGAAGCAAAAATGGCAGATAAGAATTTACGTAAAGCAATGTGGCATGCAGTGGACAATAACGCTGTAGGCGACAGATTCTATCACGGTTTACGTTGGGCTGGTACTACGTTAATTCCACCATCCCACCCAGAATTCCACGATGCAACGAACCCAGGTGCTGCGTATGATCCTGAGTTAGCGAAGCAAATGCTAGATGAAGCTGGCTATGCAGATGTGGATGGCGATGGTTTCCGTGAAGATAAAGACGGCAACGAATTAGTAATGTCTTATGCTTCTATGTCAGGTGATGATATTGCTGAGCCATTGGCACAGTACTACATCCAAGCATGGGAAGCTGTAGGTTTGAAAGTAGAACTATTAGATGGTCGTTTACTTGAGTTCAACAGCTTCTATGACCGCGTAGGTAGCGGCGGAAAAGACGACCCTGCTATTGACATTTATGCTGGTGCATGGGGCGTAGGGATTGACGTTGACCCAAGTGGATTATATGCAAGCAATGTATTGTATAACTTCTCACGTTGGGAAAATGAAGAAAATGATCGTTTGCTAGCTGCAGGTATTTCTGAAGAGGCATTCGATGTGGAAAAACGTAAAGCAATTTATAACGAATGGCAAGCACTAATGGTGGAAGAGGTACCTGTATTCCCAACACTGTATCGTTCTATGGTTGTACCGGTTAATAACCGCGTGTTGAACTATGCGATTGGTGATGGCACAGGTTACTACTTGAATGATATTCAAGTAACACAAGATACACCGATTGCTAAATAGTAAGTTGTAACAGATTGGCCTGTGAAGGGAATAATTCCTTCACAGGCTCTTTTAATGTTAAATCGGGCGAGGCATAATTACGGGGGAAGAGGGCGTATGATAAACTGGTGATAGATGGACTGAACGAAGAGAACCTCATAGGATTATAGAAGGGAAGGAAAAGTTATGAAAATACGACCACAACGTTTACAACAAGGGGACACGATTGGCATTATTGCGCCAGCAGGTCCTCCGAATCAAGAGAGATTGAATCGTTCATTGGCATTTTTGGAGAGTTTGGGGTTGCAATGGCGATTTGGGAACAGTGTGAAAAATGTGAACGGTTATCTCGCTGGAACGGATGATGAGCGTTTGAATGACTTACATGACATGTTTGCCGATCCAGCGATTAAAGGGATTTTTTGTGCAAGAGGAGGTTACGGTTCAGCGCGCTTTGCCGATAAAATTGATTATCAACTGATGCAGGAAAATCCGAAAATATTTTGGGGATTTAGCGATATTACATTTTTGCATACTGCGATGGGATTGTATTCAAATCTCGTGACGTTCCATGGTCCGATGCTAGCGACGAATGTCGCGAAAGAATCATTTCATGAACTATCTGCGAAAATGTTTCAACAGTTATTTGAGCCGATGGAGCTTCATTATACAGAAGCAATTGCACCTCTTGAAATTGTGTCGGGTGGTGTCGCACAAGGTGAATTAGTTGGTGGGAATTTGTCTTTATTGGCGAGTGGTATAGGGACGAAGTTTGAAGTGGATACGAAAGGTAAATTAGTGTTGCTGGAGGATGTAGGTGTAGAGCCTTATGGTGTCGATCGGTTGCTCAATCAGCTGCGAATGGCGGGTAAATTAGAGGATGCAGCAGGATTTGTGGTAGGTGATTTTGCAGATGCCATGCCGAAAGACCAGGACGAATCACTAACGCTCGATGAAGTCATTGACCATTATTTGCGCGACCTTGGCAAGCCGGTTGTGAAAGGATTTAAAATTGGACATTGTGAGCCGCATTTTGCGATTCCACTTGGTGTAGAGGCGAAATTGGATGGAGACAATCGGACACTCATCATTTTACCAGGCGTAGAATGAAAGGGGAGTGAGTGTTGTGAACATGTGGTATTGTGCCGTTTCGGTAGCGACGTTGTGGACGTCACCTGAATCTGCAAGGGATATTGACGAGGCGGGGCTAACGAATCCAGTTCGGTTAACAAAATGGTTGGAGCAGTTACCGTTTGAGGCACGTCTTGACTTGTGTGATGGTAATCGAGTGCAGACGCAATTGTTGTACGGGGAACCGGTGATCATTGAGGAAACGCAGGGTGATTGGGCAAAAGTGATTGCGGTTTGGCAGTCGTCGAAAAAAGATGAGCGCGGTTATCTGGGGTGGGTGCCGCTTGTGCAATTGAAGGAAACGAAGCCTATTCATGCGCAAGGATTCGCCAAAGTGGTGTCTGGGAAAGCGCAGCTCTGGCACACAGATGGCTTACCCACCAGCGTGATTTCGTTCAATACGCTATTGCCTTATAAGAGTGTGGTAGGTGAGTATGTATGTGTAAGTACACCAGACGGCGATGCGTTGTTATTGAAGCATGATGTGGAAATGGCACCGTCCATTCACGGATTTCCTAAAAAATCCGCAGCCGAAGCGGTACAAAAGGGTCTTGCTTTCCTTGATCTACCCTATCTGTGGGGCGGGACATCCTCATACGGCTATGATTGCTCCGGGTTCACTTACAATATGTTGAGGGCATGTGGCCATATCATTGCGCGGGATGCTAGTGATCAAGCGTGTGGAGGTACGGAGATTCCGATGGATAATCCGGCATGTTGGGTAAAGGGAGATCTTCTTTTTTTCGCTGATGAAGGACAGGGAAATATTCGACACGTCGGGTTTTACGCGGGGAACGGGTTATTGCTACATTCACATTGTACAGGGAAATCAGTGGAAGTCATGAAGCTAAAAGAATCGGGCCTAGAGGGTGATCTTTGTGCAGTTCGACGTTATGAAATATGAGTTTTAAAGCCATTTCCAGTATGTATGGGGATGGCTTTTTGTTTGAAGAATATTGCTTATGGGTAAATTAATAAAGTATGAATTAACCAAATTAACGTCTTTATTTATTTGTAATTTTGTTTCCAATTGTTAGAATGTTGAAGAAACAAATGAAATGCTTTATAATCGGATAGTCAACGACAACCCTCGACATCATTCGACAAAAACTTCTTCTGCCCGCTTTAAATGGGCCCCAACCGACGGGACGCTCGTCCTAAGCTGCATGTTCTTGTGGCAATTATAAAACACAAAGAGAGTTAGAAATACGTAATAAGGAAGCCCATCTAATTTGAATTAGGTTGGTTTATTTATCTGCATTCAGCAGGTGTCAGGCTCGAAAAAATCTGGACGCAATTGATTACACAAAACACGAAAAATGAGGTGCTTGAATTGAAATTATCACCAGTTGAACAAGAGAAACTACTTCTTCATGTAGCGGGAGAACTTGCACTTAAACGGAAGGCGCGAGGGGTGAAGTTGAATTACCCAGAATCAATGGCATTGCTTAGCCACTTCATCATGGAAGGCGCGCGCGATGGCAAGACGGTTGCGCAGCTGATGAGCGAAGGTAAGCAAGTGCTGACGGTTGACGATGTCATGGAAGGTGTCGGCGATATGATTAGCGATGTGCAGGTTGAATGCACATTCCCAGATGGAACAAAACTTGTGACGGTCCATCGTCCAATTCAATAAGAGGAGGGTTCATCAATGATTCCAGGAGAAATAAGGCCAGGAGAAGGCGTGATTGAAATTAATGTCGGGCGTCCGGTAAAAACGGTTCGCGTCGCAAATACAGGGGATCGCCCAATTCAGGTGGGTTCTCACTTTCACTTTGTTGAGGTCAATAAATACCTGACGTTTGATCGTGAGGAATCGGTTGGGATGCATTTGAACATTCCATCTGGTACAGCCGTCCGTTTTGAACCAGGTGAAGAAAAGGAAGTTGAATTGACGGAATTCGGCGGGAAACGTCATGTGTTTGGGTTGAATAAGTTGACGGAAGGTTCGACGCATAATAAGGATGAAATTTTGGACAAGGCAATAGAGGGCGGCTTTAAAGGAGCGGAGGACAAATGAAGGTAACACATGAGCAATATGCAAAAATGTTCGGGCCAACGGTAGGCGACAAAGTGCGTCTTGCGGATACGGATTTGTGGATTGAAATTGAAAAAGATTATACGACATATGGTGATGAAGGTGTTTTCGGCGGCGGAAAATCACTGCGTGTATCGATGGGGCAGAATGGTAAAAACACACGTGATGAAGGCGTGTTGGATACGGTCATTACGAATGTCATGATTATTGATTACACAGGGATTGTCAAAGCGGATATTGGGATTAAAGATGGTCGTATTATTGGTATCGGTAAGGCTGGAAATCCGAATTCGATGGATGGCGTTGATCAGGATATGATTATTGGCGTGGGGACGGAAGTGTACGCGGGTGAAGGCTTGATTGCGACGGCGGGTGCGATTGATACACATATTCACTTTATTAGTCCCCAGCAAGTTGAAACAGCACTAAATGCGGGAACAACAACGTTTATTGGTGGTGGGACAGGGCCGGCAGCTGGCTCGAAGGCTACAAGTGTAACGCCAGGTGTATGGCATCTTCACCGAATGCTACAAGCGGTTGAGGATTTACCTGTTAATGTCGGTCTTCTTGGTAAGGGAAGTGCATCTGTTCCTGAGCCAATTATTGAACAAATTCAGGCCGGTGCAATCGGCATGAAGATTCATGAAGACTGGGGTGCGACTCCTGCTGCACTCGATCAAAGTTTAACGGTGGCGGATGAGTATGACATTCAAGTGGCGCTTCACTCTGACACACTCAATGAAGCAGGATTTGTAGAAGATACGATTGCGGCGATTGACGGTCGTGTCATTCATATTTTCCATACTGAAGGGGCGGGCGGTGGACATGCACCTGACCAGTTGAAATTGGCTGGGTATCCGAATATTTTACCCGCATCGACAAATCCAACGAAACCGTTTACGACGAATACGATTGACGAGCACTTAGATATGTTGATGGTTTGTCATCATTTAAAACATGATGTACCAGAAGACGTAGCGTTTGCGGACTCACGTATCCGTCCCGAAACGATTGCGGCAGAAGATATCATGCAGGATTTAGGTATTCTTAGTATCATGTCCTCGGATTCGCAAGCAATGGGACGTGTCGGTGAAGTAACGATCCGTACGTTCCAAACGGCTGATAAAATGAAAAAACAGCGTGGATCTCTTCCGCAAGATGAAGGAAAAGATCATGATAATTATCGTGTGAAACGCTATATTGCAAAATTAAATATTAACCCGGCAATTGCTCATGGGATTAGTCATGAAGTTGGTTCAATTGAAGAAGGAAAACTCGCGGATATTATTTTATGGGACCCGGCGTTCTTTGGTGTCAAAGCGGAAGTTGTTATTAAAGGTGGAATCGCAGTGTACGCTATGACAGGCGATCCAAATGCCTCTATTCCAACACCGCAACCGATGATGGGGCGTCGTATGTATGGTTTTCATGGCAAAGGGCCGCAAAATGCGGCGATGACATTTTTACCGAAAATTGCAGTGGAAGAAGGTCTTCCAGAAAAACTGGGTCTACAGCGGATGATTGGCACAGTGAAAAATTGTCGTAACATTGGCAAGGCAGACATGAAGCATAATAGCGAAACACCTGAAATTGACGTCAATCCAGAAACATATGAAGTGAAAATAGACGGTGTATTGGCGACTTGTGAACCAGTGAGTGTGCTTCCAATGGCGCAGCGATATTTCTTATTTTGAGTAAAAGGAGATTGACGAATGCTTATTGAAAAAATAATAGGTAATGTTGGGCATTATGAAGAAATTGAAGGAAAAAAAACGGAATGGATTGAGCTTGATTGGGAAGAGTTGAGCAAGCGCATCCTGCGTACTGAAACGGATCAAGGAACGGATATCGCACTTAGAATTGACCAGGAAGAGCCACTTCAATATGGTGATATCTTATTTGAAGATGACAGCCGGCGCATTGCACTTCGCACAAAAATGGAGCCAGTCATCGTTATTAGCCCGAAAGATATGACGGAAATGGGTAAGACGGCTTTCGAACTTGGAAACCGTCATACACCGGCATTAATTGAAGAAAACGAAGTTATCGTGCGAGCAGATCATACGTTAAATAAATTGCTGGATGAAGTGGGTGTCGCATATGAAACAACAGAAAGACGCTTCAAACAACCATTCAAATACCGTGGACATTCCCACTGATCTCGCCCTTTTGAGGTTCATGCAGATTCACGATTCTGCGTTTCCGATTGGGTCTTTTACACAGACGTATGGAATGGAGACGTATATTCAAGAAGATATTATCCGAACGAAAGAGGATTTGATTGCTTATTGCACATCGTTTCTCTTTCATAATTTGGTGCGTGGGGATGCGATTTTAATTCAAGAAGCGTATGCTGCGGCTCGGGCACAGGATATTGAACGACTGCTCTATTTGGAGCAATTATGTGGGGCTATGAAGCTGGCGAAGGAATCACGTGAAGCGAGTGTGAAACTTGGTAGACAGTTTATTAAAACGGTGTCTCCGCTCGGCACGGATGCGTTTCTTGCTGAGTGGCAAGCCCGCATTGATTCGACGGAAATCAAAGGACATTACGCTATTCTTTATGGTATTTATAGTGCGACAACCGGTGTCAGTGTGCATCAGGCAGTGATGATGTATTTGTTTGCTACACTTAACGGACTTGTTCAAAATGCAGTCCGTGCGGTGCCATTCGGGCAAACGACTGGCGTGGAAGTGACGTATGCATTGATTGTACAGGTGACAAAAGCAGCGCAATTCGTATCAACGTTAACGCTAGATGATATTAGCAATAATGCGCTCAGTATTGAGCTCGCTTCGATGAGGCATGAATATTTGTTTTCAAGGCTATTTATTTCTTGATTTGGAAGGGGTTATGTTAATGAAACCAGTACGTATTGGTATCGGTGGTCCAGTTGGATCGGGCAAAACTTCGCTCGTCGACCAACTGACACGTGTGATGCATAAAGACTATAACGTGGCGGTCATTACGAATGATATTTACACACGTGAAGATGCTCAATTTTTAATAAATAGCGGTGTGCTTGAAGAGAACCGTATTTTGGGCGTTGAAACGGGTGGTTGCCCGCATACAGCCATTCGTGAAGATGCTTCGATGAACTTTGCAGCAATTGATGAGCTGAAAAGTCGTTTTGCTGATCTAGACATTATTTTTGTTGAGAGTGGCGGAGATAACTTGTCTGCTACGTTTAGTCCTGAGCTTGTGGATGGCTATATTTATGTCATCGATGTTGCAGAAGGTCAGGATATTCCACGAAAAGGCGGACCTGCGTTGACGCGATCTGATCTTTTATTAATTAATAAAACGGATTTGGCTCCGTATGTTGGGGTGGATCTTGAGATTATGGATAGTGACACGAAGAAAATGCGTAATGGTCGTCCATATATATTCACAGATGTACGAACACAGAAAAATGTTGATAAAGTGGTCGATTGGATCAAGCATAGTATGCTACTAGAGGGTGCGGGTGCTTAATCCATCCCGCGCTATCCATCATGGAAAATTGGACATGGCATTCGAACTAAGAAGAGGATATACACGGATGCCGCATGTTTACCAGCAGCCTCCATTGAAGGCCAGTCGGGAATTATACGAAGGAAAAGACCCGACTGCAACGGTCTATATTATGGAGTCGTCTGGTGGGATGGTGTCGGGAGATCGCAATGATATTACGGTGAAACTTGGGCCGGATAGTCGAGTGCGGTTGACGCAGCAATCGGCGTTGAAAATCTATCCGTCGCATACGGGGGATACTTGTCATTTTACAATTGAGGTCGACCTTGCGGAACGTTCACGTTTGGAGTGGATGCCCGAGGTGCTGATTCCGTTTGTTGACGCGAAGTTTCAAGTGAATACAACGTTGCGCGTCGCGTGTGATGCAACGGTATTATGGGGTGAAATTGTTGCGCCGGGGCGTGAAAAACGCGGTGAGATTTTTGATTATCAATCATTTCGGTCGAATTTTAAGATTTTCGTAGAGGATGAGTTAATTGCTTTTGACTCGCTACATTTTGCGCCGCGTGATGCTGAGCTAGGTGGGATTGGCCTCCTTGAAGGCGCGATGTATGTCGGCTCCATTTGGCTTGTTTCTCCGAATGTCGTTAATGTTGATGTGCGTGCATTGCAGGAAACGTTGCGAGTTGAAGAAGGGCTGAAGGCTGGCATGACGCGGCTTGAAGGGAATGCAATTCATTGTCGATGGCTCGCGGTCGATCAGTGGAAGATGCAGGAAGAGATGAAGCGTGTTTATGCGCTACTGGCGGGAATGGTGTAAGAGGACACTCCAATAGGAGATGTCCTCTTTGGATTTTACTTCGATGACTTTTTCTTATTCCATACTTTTACCAAGAAATCCATAAACCAAGTATAAAAGAACATGGATCCAACTAAGACAATGGCGACGTAAATATACTGCAAGAAGCCAGGGATCGTATGTTTTTGAACGAAACTACTTGAAAACCACATGACGACTACTAGCGCAGCAATCAGTACAATCATACCGAGTGCATATATAAACATCGTACTTCGCGGTGTATTCTGAAGCGTTTTTCGAATCGTTGTTCGAAACTTTATGGCTCTCACAAGTAGATAGAAAAATAACACAAGTGATACGTAATCACTTGCAGTAAATAGTAAAATGAAACCGATTATTAGGAAGAACCAAGTAATTCTTTCATAGTGTTTTTCGATAAAAGTCGTCATTGAAATTCCTCCAATAGGTGTATACTATATTTACGGAATAGATACGGGAAAAGTTCCCTTTATTCATAAAAAACAGGGGGAGAGAGTAATATGAAAAAAAATAGACCTATGGGCCAATCGCGCACCATCCAGACAAAGCTGGTTTTGCCGCCCGATACGAACCATCTGCAAACCATTTTTGGGGGACGAGTCCTTGCCTATATCGATGAAATTGCTGCAATTACGGCAATGAAACATTCGAATACAGCAGTCGTTACGGCTTCAATCGATTCAGTTGATTTCATGTCATCTGCGCGTGTCGGTGATGTGTTAGAGCTCGAAGCACTTGTCACATCAACTGGGCGTACATCGATGGAAGTATTTGTGTCCGTTCATTCGATGAATTTACTGACAGGTGAAACGAAATTGACGACGGAGTCATTTTTGACGATGGTTGCTATGGATGAAAATAATAAACCAACTCCTGTACTGGGAATTTATCCGGAAACAGAAATTGAAAAGAGTTTGTTTGAAACTGCGCCAGCACGCCGCGAGCATCGTAAATTACGCAGTGAAATGAAGCACTAAATCTACAACATTAGTTAGTTAATTTTAAAAATTTTATATCTTTACTGTTGACATTCTATTCAAAGGACTGTATTGTACTATTTACCAACTGAATACGTAACTTTCTTATCCAGAGAGGTGGAGGGACTGGCCCTTTGATACCTCAGCAACAGACTTTTTTAGTACTGTGCTAATTCCAGAAGCCAAGTGTAATGCTTGTAGCTTGAAGATAAGAAGAGCAAATAGCGATCATGCCAAAACCTCTTCTTTTTAGTATAGAAGAGGTTTTTTTGTTCTATCTGGAGACTAAAGTTACCTTCATAAAATAAGGAGGAATGTTTATGTCGAATGAATTAATCAATGCAATTGCGTTATTAAAACAGAAAGAGTGGGTCGATTTAACACATACTTTTGGACCCGACTCGCCCCATTTCTCAGCCTTTGATGCGGCTGAATTTACAACATTATTTGATCATGATGATGGATTTTTTGCACAGAGCTTTACATTTGCGGGACAGTACGGTACGCATATCGATGCACCCATTCACTTTGTGCGTGATACAAGATATTTGGATGAATTAGGTTTGAAAGAGTTAGTTTTACCACTCATCGTTATCGATAAATCAAAGGAATCCGCTACTAATCATGATTTTACATTAGCGGTTGAAGATATTTTAAAATTTGAAGAGCAGTATGGCCGAATTGAAGCAGGTACTTTCGTCGCGCTGCGCACAGATTGGAGCAAGCGTTGGCCGGATAATGAGGCCTTTTGTAATAAAGATGCCGACGGCAATAACCGCATACCCGGTTGGGGACTTGATGCTTTGGAGTTTTTATTCGAAGAACGACAGGTGAAAGCAGTTGGACATGAAACGTTCGATACAGATTCAGCCATCGACTTTCAAAAGAACCAAGCGTTGCTAGGCGAATATTATGTGCTAGAACAAGATACTTACCAAATAGAATTATTAACAAATTTAGATAAACTGCCTGCTAAAGGTGCAGTCATTTTCAATATCGTTCCGAAGCCAGAAAAAGCATCAGGATTCCCGGTACGCTCATTCGCGATACTGCCATAATAATGAAAAAAGGGCTGCTCACTCGTGTCCCTATTCAAACAAAGCAAGCAGATCCGCTCATTCGTGTTTCTGCTCAAGCGAACTAAACAGGGTTGCCCATTTGTGTCTCTGTCCTAACAAAACCAAGCAGGTCTGCTCATTTGAATGCCTGTCCAAAGATAAGCAAATAGGAGCGCCCATTTGCGCTCTTATCATAAAAAAATCAAAATTGACTACTAAAAATAGAAAGAAGGAATAGACATGACAACTCAATCAACTACTGTAACGAAAGCGCCATTCAGAGCGGATCACGTAGGAAGTTTACTACGTCCAGATAATTTGCACCAAGCACGTAAAGATTTTAAAGAAGGTGCGATTACAGCACAACAATTACGTGAAGTTGAAACACAGGAAATTAAACGAGTTGTCGATAAACAAATTGAAGTTGGGTTGGAGCTTGTGACGGACGGCGAGTTTAGACGTACGTGGTGGCATTTAGATTTTATGGAGCATTTAAACGGATTTGAAGGATATGTTCCTGAAAAAGGGTATACATTCGATGGTGTTGAAACGGAACGTTACGATGTTCGAAACACGGGGGAAATTTCCTTTAATCCTAATCATCCGTTCATCCAAGACTTCGTGGAATTCAATGAAATCGTGGGCGGTCGTGCAGTAGCGAAACAGACAATTCCAAGTCCGAACCAACTCTTCAATGCTGGTATTCGTGATGAAAATATTTATCCGGATATCGAGGAGTATGCGAAAGATATTATTCAAGCGTACAAAGATGCACTGAATGCATTTTATGAAGCGGGTGTACGTTATTTGCAATTGGATGATGTGTACATTGCAGGACTTTCTGCTCCGGACATCCCGTTCAACGACAGTGCGTATTCAAGGGAACAACTGATTGATCTAGCGCTCCGCGTCATTAACGGCGTGTTGGAAGGAAAGCCGGAAGATTTAGTCGTGACAACACATCTATGCCGCGGAAACTACCAATCGACGTGGGCGTTTGAAGGAAGTTATGCACTTATTGCGCCAACATTATTGGCAAAAGAAAAAGTGAATGGTTTCTTCTTGGAATATGATGACGAGCGTTCAGGAGACTTCAAGCCACTGGAGTATATTCCAAATGGCGGTGCAAAAGTTGTTCTTGGCGTTGTGACATCTAAAACAGGTGAAGTGGAAGATAAAGAGGCTGTTAAAGCACGTATCCAAGAAGCCGCCAAATATGTGCCACTTGAACAACTGTGCCTCAGCCCACAATGTGGCTTCGCTTCTACACATCATGGCAACAAGTTGACAGAAGATGAGCAATGGGAGAAATTGAAGTTTATCGTCGATGTTGCGAAGGAAGTTTGGAAGTAAAATAAATAACCCTGAACAGAGCCCATTCGCTTGGTTCAGGGTTATTTATTTTGCAGTAAAAGGGACAATGAAAGATTGTTCGTGCATCGGTTTACCGATTGCGAGAGATGTTTTCACTAGGTGATAGTACCTCTACCATACACGCCTTTATGTGGATAAGCCTTGGAATGTACGAATAGAAATAGTTTTCGCCCACTGACTTACTAACAGATTCAGTCATATTTTTAAATAATCAACAAATGAATGTGGACAAGCTGTTGTTTAGTCAGAATCGGTTGATTATCCACATGTGGGTAACTGGATTGCTTTTTTTGCTTAGCTTTACATACCGGTTCGAAGAAAAGTTTGTCCACATGGGTATAATACAAACCTTGCCTATTGTTAGTGTAAATCAATAATAATAGGTTCCATTTCCTTTGTTTCTACCCCTTTACCCTCCCCAAGCGAAAAGTAGATAGTTGGCACGAATGTGAGTGATGTCGCATTTGGATCTATAGTTCGTATGGAGCCACTCGATTTGTAAGAGAGTCTATTATCGTTTGTAGTATTTCCATACCCATTGTATAGATAGGTATTTCCAAGATTATCATGAATATTGTCAAACTGAGCTGAGACAGATGACCATTCATTCAAGGCATCTGAGTCTATAAATTGCTCATAGTGAATGACGGTGGACATGTCGTTTGTTTCGAATGATTTGATTAAAACCGTTACACCGTCTTGCTCAATTGACGCATTGATGAGTTTGAAATCACTTTCTAGTTTTGTTAGTTTGAACTCAAATTGCCAATCTCCTTTTAGCTCGGTCTTTGTTTCTTTGTTGGTGAATGAATACGGCTCCCAGGAAAGGACAACTTCATCAGGAGAGGTATTTGCGAATCTTGGTGTGATCTTGGCGAGCCCCACATATGTTGTGTCACTTACTTTTCTCAAAGGCCTACCTGTTGCTGACCATCCTTTTGATTTTTCAATATCAAAAAAGTTCTCTTCACGGGGGCGATCTCCTAACTCTTTGTCCGTTTCAACGGCATAAGACACGGTAATCGCTGTTCCATCATACACAGCGTTTTCGATCATGACGGATATGCCATTATCTGTTTGAACTTGGCCAATGGCTGTTGCATATTTGTTGAAATCAAGGTCCACGTCATCTTGGAAATAGGAAAAGATATTATGCATAAATGGAAGTTGAGAAGCGACTGTTGGAAATGCCAAACTCATCGCTGTTACAGCACTTACGCCAATAATCGCTGCGGCAGTTAGCTGACGTAAGCTCATAAATTTTTTCTTTTTACGACTTTTGGCCAATATATTATTTTTAATATCGGTCTTTTTGGCATTCGACAGTTCCAGCGGTTCTATATTGTCCACATCTAAATCCAACCAATCTTTATAGCCATTCGTCATATCCATCGCTCCTTTAGTTGAATTGTCGTCGCTAGCTTTTTCTTCCCGCGGTACAGTCGGTTTTCCACCGCTGCTGTTGATAAATGCAGTGCTTCTGCAATTTCAATCGTGGATAGCTGTAAGTAGTATTTCATCATGAAAATATCACGATCAATACTCTTTAGCTGGCTGATGGCGAATAATACATCGTTTTTTTCTTCTTTTTTCATAAGTTGCTCCTGTAAGTTTTCGTCGGTTGGTTTGTGTTCAAGTAACTCGTCACCATATTCTCGGGCTTGTTGTTTTTCAAGCTTCCGAAAGATGTCAATTGCCTTATACTTCGTTATCATGGCTATCCATTTTTTAAAATCCTCAGGTTGTCCTTTAAATTGTCCAGCATTTTGCCAAACTGCTAAAAATACATCATTCACACATTCGTCAATCGCGTCCATGCGAATGCCAGAAAGAATTTTATAGGCAACGGCATTTACTAACGATGAATAGTGTTCAATTACATAGTCGAGTGCGTCTTCTTGTTGTTTTTGCAAACGTGTAACAAAATTTTTAGAATGACATCGCATGATTTCGTCTCCTTTGTTCATTCGAAAAGGCCTTTTCACTAACTATATCGAAGTGAGCTACTGAAAACTCTCAAAGTATTTTCAATATTTGTGGGAGAGGTTGAAACTTCGTCCATTCATTTCCGTATATAGGTAAAAGGGGTGTTAGCAATGGGACAAGATTTATATGAACGCCAAATGGATTTGACAATGAAGCGGACTGCGTATAATCGCATAACAAGAAGACTGGATGGAGCAGAGGCTCAATTACAAGAGGCCATTGTGCTACGTGATGAGCTCCATAAACAATTAACGAAAGAGCAACAAGACGTTGTGAAGCTTGGAAAATTTACTTTTATGAATAAAATCAAAGAGTGGACAGGTAAATGGGATGAACAAATGGAGAAGGAAATTGCTGAGGCGGCTGAGGTGGAATTGAAATTTAATGACGCGGAGAAAACGGTGACGGATATGGAGGCGGAAGCCCGGCGTCTGCATGAGGAAATGAAAAATCCTGATTACACATATATTGAAGCAGATTGGACAGATTTTCTAAAGGAAAAAGAGGAATGGATTCGACGGAACGATTCAGCTGCCAACGCGAAATTGCAAAAGATTGCGGATGATCGGGTCAGGCTTCATTCAATCATGCGTGAAGTCAATGAGGCTAGTGATGCGGGGAATACAGCTATTCAGGCACTGGATGCGGCCCTCAATAAGCTTGATTCTGCAGAAGGATTATCGACGTGGGACACATTTTTTGGCGGCGGAATGATTATATCGGCGATGAAGTATTCCGAAATCGATGCCTCGGATGACTATGTGCATCGTGCGCAACGAGCACTTCGTCATTTTGAAACGGAATTGATGGATGTTCAAAATGTTGCAACAGAATCATTCACTGTCAATAACAATGATATTTATACGTTCACAGACGTATTTTTTGATAATATCTTTTCAGACTGGGCGGTTCACTCGCGGATTACGGACGCCAAAAGTAAGTTAAATACAGTGCTTCAGGATGTGCGGCGGATACAGGATCAGCTTACGAGACAGCATGCCGAAATGACGCATGAATTGGAGCGACTTGAAGTGCAGGAGAAAGAAATAATTGAAGCTTAAAACGAAAAAACGCCAAGTTTCCTCTGAACTTGGCGTTTTTGAATGGTTGTTTTAATCAATCTACTTTCATTCTCTTCAATGTGTATATAAAATATTCCCAGTTATTAATGGTCGAAGGAATGCTGACATGCTCGTCGGGCGTGTGTACATGAAACATATCTGGTCCGAGTGAAACGGCATCTAGTCCAGGAATCTTTTCGATAAAGACACCACATTCAATGCCAGCATGCACAGCAATAATTTCAATGTCTTTGCCATACTTTTCTCGATATGTCTCTTCGAATAATTTCCTCACCTGTGAGTCAGGATTATAGGGCCACTCCGGATAATCGGCATCAATCAATACTTCGCAGCCAAGCATGTCCGCCAGTGATGTAGCTTGCGTCACCATATGGGCTTTTGCACTTTTGATGGAGCTTCTGATTTCATTTTCAAATTGGATGGCTGTATCAGTTGTTGTCACGACCCCTAAATTTGTAGAGCTTTCCACAAGTCCATTGACACCCATACTCATCGCTTGGACGCCATGTGGAATGAGCAATAAGGCAGTAATTACTTTGTGCTTTGTTTCTGCTGAAAAAATAGCTGTCGAGTGACTGTCATTTTGTTCAACACTAATGGATACGTCTGGATCTGCTAGCTGGAGCTCATTTTTGAAAATTTGCTCCCATTGTACGATTTTTTCGTTGACCTTGCTGACATCAGTTGGTGAAATGAAAATAACGGCTTGTGCTTCACGAGGAATTGCATTTGATTTCAAGCCACCTGAAATCTGTTGAATATCGAAAGGTACTTCATTGGCTAAATCATGTAATACTCTTCCCAATAATTTAGTAGAATTTCCTCTGCCTTTATCAATCGAGATGCCTGAGTGACCGCCTTTTAACCCTTTGATTTGAAGGCGATAGACAATTTTATCATGTGATGCGTTAGCCCATTCAATCGGCAAAACTTGCGTCACATGGACGCCCCCCGCACTGCTAACAAGGAGCTTGCCATCCTCTTCAGAATCTAGGTTGATGAAGACTTTACCTGTGAAGTGACTGGCATCCACTGCAATCGCGCCGTTCATGGTCGTTTCCTCTTCTGTCGTAATGACGACTTCGAGAGCAGGATGTGGAATATCTGTTGCGTCTAGTAATGCCAATGCGTAAGCGACCGCAATGCCGTTATCTGCGCCCAGTGTTGTATCTGTCGCATAAAGCATGTCCCCAATAATTCGGAGTTGAAGAGGGTCCTTGTTAAAGTCATGGACCGTGCCTTCATTCTTTTCACAAACCATATCCATATGCCCTTGAATAATAACAGTCGGGGCATTTTCGTAGCCAGCTGTTGCTGCTTTTTTAATGATGACGTTTAATGCCTCGTCTTGAATGACCTTTAAGTTGCGTTCCTGTGCAAAACGTACTAAGTAATCACTAATGGCTTGCTCGTTGCCAGAACCTCTTGGAATCGCCGATATTTCCGCGAAGTAATGAAATACGATATGCTGCGTTAATTGTTGTAAGTTATTGTACATAGAATTCGTCCTTTCATTCAATCAATCATTCCTCCCCGTAAAACTCTAAAAATTCAACCTTGTTACCGAACGGATCATGTGTGAAGAAGCGGGATCGCCCAGCGATGGGTAGATCTTCGTTCACTAAATAATCCGCCTGTTGCAAGCGTGATTTTAATTGTTCAAGTGCATTTACGGTAAATGCCGGATGTGCTTTTTTTGCTGGAGTGAAATCATTTTGAATTCCAATATGGACCTCTTGAGATCCACAAAGGAACCAGCATCCCCCGCGTGCTTGCAAGTTTTCAGGCTTCGGAATTTCTTCCATACCGAGGAGTTCACCGTAAAATTGTCTTGCAGCTTCTTCGGAACCAGCTGGTGCTGCGATTTGAATGTGATCAATACCTGTAAGGAATGTGCTCATTATTCATCTCTCCTTTGAACGTTGTACCTTTAGTATAAACCCCAATCGACCCGAACACTATGACCCTTTTTGGATACTTCTATATAAGTAATTACTATTGGTTTAATTAAATGCCATTGGATTCACTGATTACTCAGGCGTATGACTTTCGATTTTTCATTCCGTTTATTCAGCAAAAAAAATGTATTGAAGCATTTTGTAGTTCATCCCAACAAATCTCTTTACAATCTCCCGGTCCATAGTGTACCATATAACTAATACACTGATACAAAGGGAGGTATCCTCATGCAACAGTTGAATGGCTTGTTGAGGAAAGAGTGGGTAGCGATGAAGGGGCCGTTACTTGTGAATGCGTTGTTTGCAGTTGCTACGATGTTGTTTCTTCCAATACTTATAACCCGGATTCTGGGAACTGGCACCCAGGTTTTTGAGGTGGCACTGGTCATTTGTTTTTCGTGGGCGGTCGCAAGTGTAGCTTCGCCAGTTGTTAGTTTTTTTATAATGTTAGAAAGGGATATGAAGCGGCCGGATGTGTGGCTTCATTCGAATGCATCTATTGCTAAATTGATTGGATCAAAAGTGGTGTTTGCATTGCTGGTTGGTGTTGGTGGATTACTGATTGCTACGATTGTTCTCGCGCTACATTATGCATTTTCAGCGACATCTATTCTAACGTTTAATGCATTGTTGTTTTACGGGGTTATTTTTCTCGTAGTATCCTTTATTGCTTCGATTTCAATCCTGTGCATAGGGTTCTTTTTCTGGGTGCTGTATCGCCTGATGGAACCATCCATTAAAGGATTTTCAATTGTTGTTACGATTGTTTTGTTTTTCATTTCATTGTTGGTAGTCGAACGGGTAAGAAGTTCGGACTTATACGATAAGGTGGTTAAAGTTGGACCAGTTGATTTATTAGGATTAAAAAATCCTAATTTGGATGTTGGAAATGGTTATTTTGAAGTGACAGGTACAGCTTTTTATACGGGGCAAATTGTATTGGACACATTCTTTATCGTTGTTGCGTTCGTTGTTGCAACGGTCTTGTTTGAAAAGAAAGTGAGGTTGTAAGGCGTATGAAAAGATGGGGAGGGTTAGTGCGCAAAGAGTGGGTGCTTATGAGGTGGGGAATTGTTTCTTTTGTTTTAGCATTTAGTGCGTTTATTTTCCTAGCATACTTTCACGCATTTCAAGGAGTGTTGGAAACGATTGTTGGCGATATTCAAAACACAATGGTGTTTATTTTTCTACTTCATATGCTTGCGGCAGTATCATGGTTTTTGGATAGTCTGAATAAAGAAATGAAGCGACCCGATATATGGCTCCATTCCCCTATGTCTATGTGGCGGCTTGTTGGAGCGAAGGTTTTATTCATCACCATTATTATAAGTTGCTCGTATTTGTTGTGTGGAACGGCTTCTATTGTAGACGGTCTTGCCCTATTCTTTAGCGTGGGTGTAGTCATTTTGTTGAATGCAATTTATGTTATGGCACTCGTCTTTTTCTTCTGGTCAATTTACCAAGTATTTCGCTCGCGCATTGGTTGGTTTTTCGCTGTTATTAGTATGCTCGTTGTATTCATCGTTTGGGCGTATGCATGGGGGATGATTTGGTTTTCGAGCGTGTTTCAAACAGTCAAGGAGCTAGGTCCGCTGAATGGGATGCTACCAGTGATGGAAATCAATTATATCGTTCCAGGTGTAGCGATTTTAACGATTGGAAATCTAATTCTTCATGGCGTGATGACGACAATTTATTTCGCTGTCGGGTCCATGCTGTTCGAGAAGAAAGTGAGGTTGTAAAGCGTATGAAAAGATGGGGAGGGTTAGTGCGTAAAGAATGGGCACTTGTGAAGTGGTTTGCCATTGCTTTGTTTGTCATAAATATAGGTGTTGTAGTGGTAGATAATAGTCATATTTTTCTTGGGATAGCAGATGACTCGACTTCTTATGCCTTTATGACAAGTGGCTTGTGGTTGCATCTTCACACGTATATGGGTGCTGTCCTGGTTGCGGTTAGCTATAGTCGCGAAAGACCGAGGGTAGATATTTGGCTTCATTCTCCAACACCTTATGTGCAACTGGTAGGTGCAAAAGCAGTAGTAGCGGCTAGTGCCGTATTCTGGTCACTGGTGTTAACCGGGATGGTCATTGCTGTTTTTAATTATGTGGGTGGCTATTGGGGTGGCTTGTCGATTGTAGATGAACTACTTTTGATGCTGTCGATGATTATCGCAGTCGTTTTAAATAGTTTGTTATTTATAGTGATTACGTTGTTTTTCATGCAAGTTTATCAAGTGTTGAAGTCATGGATGGGTAAACTATCTATCATTGCTACGGTTGTTTTATTCCAACTAAGTGTTTTGATTTGGGCAGTTGTTAATATTATAGACTGGTTTCAAGGAATGAAGGAACTTGGCCCGATTTATGGTGTGCACACAGCGGTAGGGGTTTTACCAAGTTTGCACGAGAGAAACTTTATTTTAGCTGGTTTGTTACCTGAAACTGCTATTTTGACAGTCGGTAGTGTAGTGCTTTATGGAGTCTTCACATCGATTTTATTCATCGGTGGGGCTGTCCTGTTCGAAAAGAAAGTGAGGTTGTAAGCGATGGGCATAGAATTTCTTCCAGACAAACCAATTTACCAGCAGCTCATTGACCGAATTACGGGTGATATTATTCGAGGGACGTTGAAGCCTGGGGAGAAGTTGCTATCCGTTCGTGATTATGCGATGGAAGCCGGTGTCAATGCCAATACGATGCAGCGCGTCTATAAGGAGCTGGAGCAGATGGAAATCACGGAAACGAAGAGAGGGCAGGGGTCCTTTGTGACGGAAGATGAAGTGAAGATTTCCAGGCTCCGAGACAGCATGAAAGAGCAGTTAGTGACGTCTTTCATTCAAAGTGTGGAGGAACTTGGCTTTACGACGACTGAAATTGTGCAACATCTACAGGAACGGGGTGGAGAAAATGATTGAGTTAAACAATGTCTATAAGAAGTACGGCGGGCGGAAGGCGCTGGAGAATATTACACTGACAGTGCCGCAGGGTAAAATAATTGGTCTTGTTGGGGAGAATGGTAGTGGTAAGACAACGCTGTTGAAGCTAATGGCGGGCTTGTTGACACCTAATTCGGGAACTGCGATGTTTAATGGAAGTCGTATGACGCGCAAAGTTGCGACGAATATTGCGTATATGCCGGATGCAGATTTGTTTTATCCTTATTTTACGGTGGGTCAGTTATTCGAGTTTTACGAGTCGCAGTTTACTGATTTTAATCCAGTGAAGGCAAAGGAAATAGCAGCGTTTCTCAATCTATCTCTTGATTCGAAAATAAAGAATTTGTCAAAGGGGAACCGTGGGCGAGTCAAAATTGCGGTGACACTTGGGAGAGAAGCAAATTATTATTTGCTGGATGAACCGTTCTCTGGCCTTGATCCGATGGTGCGGGATGATATTGCGAAAGGCCTGATCCGTTTCACGGATCCAGAGCGGCAAACGGTTATCATGTCGACGCATGAATTAAAAGAAGTGGAACCATTGCTCGATGAAATCGTAGTATTAAGAGGGAGTCGGATGATTGCACATAAGGCGGTGGATGAAATTCGGGATACCTATGGGAAAGATGCCACCTCGTGGATGGTATCGTTGTTTAGGGAGGGAAGTTCAAATGGAGAATAAACCAGTAGTAGAATTGAAGAATTTATCGAAAACGATTGGGAAGAAGAAAATTATTGATAATTTGAATTTGGCGTTATATCCAGGTCAAATTACAGGGTTCCTCGGTCCGAATGGTGCGGGGAAAACGACGACCATTCGGATGATGGTTGGGCTGATGGAGCCGTCTGGCGGGGATGTCGTCATTGAAGGCATCTCGCTCTCTAATGACTTTGAAGGAGGACTTTCCAAAGTTGGAGTGATTGTCGAAAACCCTGAAATGTATAAGTATATGTCCGGGTATAAAAATCTCGTGCACTTTGCGCGTATGCATAAGGGTGTGACGAAAGCGCGGATTGATGAGGTTGTCAATCAAGTAGGCATGCACAATCGAATTCATGAGAAAGTGTCGAAGTATTCTCTTGGCATGCGGCAACGACTTGGGCTTGCGCAAGCATTGTTGCATCGTCCAAAGTTTTTGATTTTGGATGAACCGACAAACGGGCTGGATCCAGCGGGGATTCGTGAGTTCCGAACATATCTCAAGAGCATCGCGGAAAAAGAAGGTGTTTCTGTCTTTGTATCGAGCCATATGTTGTCGGAGATTGAACTGATGTGTGACCGGATTGCGGTTATCCAGAACGGGAAGTTAATTGATATTCGGGAAATGTCGGGGATGCAAGAATCACATTATTATATTGAAGCACTTCCACGGGAAGCGGCTGAGGCCCTTCTTAAGGAAAAAGGATTCTCTGTTGAATCACATCAAGATGGCTTTATTATCAACGCAGAAAAAGAACAAATTCCCGCATTGATTCAGCAGTTTACGGTACAGAATCAGCAGGTTTTTGCAATTCAGCCATATCGTAAAACACTAGAGGACGAGTTTTTAGAAATGACGGGAGGTGGCCAGATTGCTGAAGCTCATACAAAATGAATGGATGAAGTTGTGGAGTAAAAAAGGGACGTGGGTGATGGTTATTCTCATCGCCGCAATGATTGTTGGCCTGTCAGGGCTGTTGAGATTATTAAATGAATTAAATGATTATTCTAGTTGGACGGAGTCATTGCAGCAGGAACTTGTGCAGGTGGAGGAAGAACTTGCTTCACCTGATGTGACGGAAGAGAAAAAAGCGGAGTTACTTCAAAGACAAGAGGAAATTGGATACGAAATTGAATCTACTATGGAAATGAGTAAACCGAAAAGTAGTGAGGAAGTCATTTTAGAAACATCCGGTATGATGTCGCTTGTGATGCTTTTTATGATTATTGTTGCGGCGGGAATAGTAGCTTCTGAATTTTCACAAGGGACAATCAAGATGTTGCTTTCCCGTCCGGTAAAACGATGGAAGATCCTTACGTCTAAATATGTGACCGTATTGCTATTTGGTTTGACACTTACAGCGATTACATATGTAGCGAGTGTAGTGAGTGCGTATATTTTCTACCCAACTGCAGAAGGAAATTCGGTTTTATTATACGGCTCAGAAATTGCAGTTACAGCTGTATTCGGTAAATCTATTTATTTAGTACTTCTCGCATTTGTTTATGTTGCTGTTATGTCGACATTAGCCTTCATGATAGGCTCTGTGTTCCGGTCAACTGCACTGTCAATTGGGATATCTTTATTCTTATATTTCACCGGTTCGATGATTGTAATGTTTCTTGAAAGATTTGAGTTCGCAAAGTTCATTCTTTTTGCACATGATTTGGCGCAATATGAGACAGGTTTCAAAATGCTAGAAAGTAATACGATGCCGTTTTCGATTGCGGTGCTGCTCGCCTATGTAGTTGTACTCCTTGTCGTGAGCTATACAACATTTATGAAACGAGATATTACGGCATAATAAAAGCCCTCCGGCGATGGAGGGCTTTTTGACTGGCATTATTTATTGCTGCTGTACGTTCTAACAAGACCTGCAACGTTACCAATGATGACGAAAGCGAATAGCGCGAACATGATAGATAGGAACCACATGAAACAATCACTCCTTTGATAGTAAATCCTGCTTCGATTATACCACCAGTAGTAAGGGCAAGCAATGGAGGTTGATGGAGAGTTATGGCGGGTTTGTATCTATTTGAGTCTATGGTCTTGATTCGCCAATAAGTCGTTGGTAAGTGCCAATAAACCGGTTGGGACCGCCAATAAAAGATCGGCGAACGCCAATAACTAAGGATCAAACGCTAATAAATAGAATTCGATAGTTGGATAATAAACTAAGGAAATTTGAAATTTGCTTAAGCAGGATAACTTGTTAAACCTTTGTTGTATCTAGATCTTCATTTAATTATATAAATAAAAACAGGGATTTAAACCTCAAAACAAAGCCAAATTACGGCTTTCGGCCATCGTATAGTATCCCTCTTAAGCCTGTGATACTCTCTAGTAAAGGGGGGAGTTCTTGTTGATTAAAAAGGAAGGTTCGGTGCCTTATAAATTACTTGGACTAAGGGTGTTGGAAAAAAGACTATTGGCAAGCTCAGGGAAAATAGATGTGATTCGAGAACATTTGCGTACTGCACAGGCTGGTGTGAATGGTGAAAAGAGGTTGAAAGGGGTTTTTGAGAAGTATACATTTCCATTTGAACATTATGTGTTTCATGGCCTGAATCTGCAATCCACAGGCAAGTTTCAAATCGATACATTATTCTTATCTCATGCTGGGGCTACTGTGTTGGAAATGAAAAATATTGGTGGACGTATCCGTTTTTCAGAGGAGCTTGGCCAGCTTAGTCGTACATTAGACAATGGAAAAAAGGATATGTTTGAATGCCCATCCGTCCAACTGGAGCGTAACAGAATGCTCTTGGGCGATTGGTTTCATACGCGTCAAATTGCAATGCCAATCCATGGTGCAGTCGTCTTTTCGAAACCGCAACAACAATTCGAGAATACGCGGGAGCATTTACGGATTCTCTTCCCGTTAGAAGTTCCGGGCTATCTAAGAAGTCTTATAGGTTCTTCAGAGAATGTGGATTCCACGACCTTAAAGGAGGTGGTCGCTGAACTTGAAGTTGCGGATCGTGAGTATACTCCATTTCCCATGTGCTCCACTTATCACATAGATCCGAGAGATATTGTAACAGGCGTGATGTGCGACGCTTGCGGTTTGTTTGGGATGACTCGCATTTCGCGAGGGTGGGTGTGCGAAATATGTGGCCATTTTGATCGTCATGCACATCGTCAAGCGATTGCGGATTGGTTCATGTTGTTTGGTGGAAAGCTAACGAATCGTGCGTGTAGGGAGTTTCTCCATATAAATGATATTAATGTTGCCAAGCGTTTGTTGAATGGAATGAATATTTCATTCCAAGGGACCAATAAAGGACGAGAATACTGGATGGATATGCAAGATATTGCGAATCACTCGATGAAGTGATGGGTCTATGGTCTTGATTCGCCAATAAGTCGTTGATAAGCGCCAATAAACCGGTTCAGACCGCCAATAAAAGATCAGCGACCGCTAATAACCAAGGCCAAAACTCCCTCCCATACTATACACTTCGACGAAGTGTATAGTATGGGAGGGAGTTTTGGCGGTAGAGCGGGAGTAGATAAAAAGGGACTACCACATTCATGGCAGTCCCTCTTGCTTATTTCTCCAATTCAATCACAATATCATCCATGACAAACTTTTCTTGCCCAACGCCCGTTTTGACTGGAATCGGAATTTCTTTCTCCTTTCCATCCGACGTAATTTCGACGCCTCCCGAATTCGAAGCATCATGAATTCTGAAAGTGACATGTGGAGTGACAATGAGCTTTGTTGCATTCGGATCTAGTTTTTCGAATGTTTTACTCCAATTTACCGTATAAGCATCTGTACCTGAACCACCATTTCCTTCTCCAGAGTATACGTTACCGATATCATCTTTTATTTCTAGTTCAATGTAAGCCTCATGCCATTTTTCTCGTACTTGCTGGGTTGCTTGTTGGTTGTAATGAACAATGAAAGACATTGGCGTGAATGCTACTTTTTTGATATTGACAGTTACACCATTTTGTTCAACGCTCTGGTTCGTTAATTGGATTTGGCTATCTGTTGCTGGAAGTGAGAATGCAAATTTCCAATTGCCTTTGATTTTTTCACCTGTAGAGGTTTGCAAAATACTGCCTATTTTCCATTTGATGTCGGCAGAGTCTGATGTTAAGCCGAAAGGAGTGATTTTGTCTAAGCCGACATAATGATGGTCATCTATTTTTGAAATGTAAGAGCTTCCTGCTGCTCCAGTCGCGCCTTTAATCGACGGCGTGTTAAAGGATGTGAGATCTCCTCCCAAATCACGGTCACTCTCAATGGAATAAGTGAGGGCAACCGTCTCTCCATCAAAAACCGCATCATTAATCGTTATTTCGATACCATTGCTTTCTTGTGTTAGATTCATTTCAGTTGAGTATTCCTTATAATTATCGTACAGTCCCGTTTTTTCGTTATCCAAGAATCTGAAAATATCCCCGATGATCGGGATGTTGCCCGCATAAGCAGGGAAGGTTAATCCTACTGTCGCAGTGGATAAGCCCACAACTACTGCAGCTGCCGCCACATTCATTTTCCAACCCATTCTCTTTTTCTTCTTGGTAATGGACTGTTTGAGTCTACTTTTCACTTTAGCTTTTTCAAATTCAGTGACTGCCATTTCCTCAAATTCGTTGTCATCCAGGTTCACGTCATTTAGCAATTCATAAATGTCCTTCATGCTCTACTCTCTCCCAACTCTAAAGTAGTTACCTTTTGATAGAGTTTCTTTTTTCCGCGATATACGCGGTTATCGACTGAAGTATTGGTCAACCCAAGTTTTTTAGAAATTTGCTCTGTTTTATAACCAAGAAAGAATTTCATGATAAATATGTCCCGCTCAATAGGTTCTAATTGGTTGATTAACTTTATTAATTCAGTACGGTCTTCCAATAAAATCAGTTCATCCTCGGCAGATACATCTGTATTCCTATCCATGTAATCTGAAGGGAATTCAACTTCTTTACTTGCTTTTCTGTGATAATCAATTGCTTTAAACTTGGCAATGGTACAAATCCACTTTCTAAAATCAGTCGAATCTCCTTTGAACTTTTTCGAGTTGTTCCAGATGGACAGAAAAATATCATTGATGCATTCGTCGACAATACCTTGATCCTTAAGGGGAATGAGAACTTTATATGTGATCCCCTTAATAATAGGTAGATAAGTATCCACGACAAATTCTAAAGCATCCTCTTTTTGTCGCTGTAATCGCTTAATAAAATTCTCCTCATTAGATTTCATGTGATGATTCCCCTTACTTCGTTGTAAAAGCCTTTACACCCTATACAACGTACTAGAAAATATTATCTCTCATATTGCTATTGAATCCGCTGGGTGCCATTGCTTTGTATTTATTATCTTTCATTAAAAAAAGCTATAAACCATGACGGTTTACAGCTCTTTTACTGGTTGTCCTATTATTTTGCTTGCTCATTTTTCAGCAAGTCACGAATTTCTTTGAGAAGCTCTTCTTTCGTATCGACCTCAGGTACTGCAGCAACTTCCTCGACAACCTCTTCTTTCCGTTTAAACTTCATCAATAAACGAAGGGCCATGAAAATGGCGAATGCAATGATAATGAAATCGAAAATATTTTGGATGAATACACCGTATGTGATTTCTGCATCGCGAAACGTATAACTAAGCCCGGAAAAATCAATGCCTCCTGAAAGAAGTCCGATAAGCGGTGCAATAATATTTTCAACAAGTGATGATACAATTTTCCCGAATGCGGCACCGATAACAACTGCAACTGCAAGATCGATAACGTTCCCTTTTAATGCAAACTCTTTAAAATCCTTTAACATCTGTCTCACTCCCAATCTATCTGTATTGTTATTGTACCGTTTACGTGCATGAATACAATACCCAGGGTTATAAATTAGTAAACATAAAGGGGATTTTATTGGTTATGTTATCGCTCTTCCGCATCCGTTGGAAACCAGCGATAGATTGTTAAATCGACCTTGCCATTTTTCAAACGAACGCCTTCCATTTCAAGCAACTCTTGTTGGTCACTACCTGTGAGCGAAATTTCCCCTTTGATATTAATAACGCGATGCCACGGCAAGCGATATTTTTCGCTCATGGAATGGAGGATTCGTACAACTTGTCGCGCACCACGTGGACTGCCTGCAGCAGCAGCGACTTGGCCGTATGTCATGACGTATCCAGTGGGAATTTCTTGGATGATGCGTATGACGCGCTCTGTGAATAGATTCAAAACCGCGACCTCCTGTTCATGAATACCCTCGTTGATTGTAGTGGACATCAACATTGTTCGTGTTATATATCCAATAGTTCTATTATGAAATTGAATCACCAGCGTTGCAATAATTATTTGCCTGGGCAAAAGAAATTCGGAAAAGTAGAATAGAAATTGCGAGTTACAATACTCTAAATATTACGTGTTATTAAGCTGTTTGTATGGTAAAATTCATATAAATAGTGGAATAAAATGAAGTACTTGTTATTATGTTAAGAAAACAAATTGATAAATAGAAAGGGGTTAGGGCAATTGCCTTTGTGTTGAAAAGGGAGTTTCTGCCCGAATTTAAATGAAAATGATGAATTGGTTAAATAACATGAAGTTGAGTACTAAGTTATCTGGAATATTAATTTTAGCCGTATTAGCAATTATCATAAACAGCAGTATCTTAGTTACTAATTTAAAAACTACGTCACAGGAGCTTGAAAAAGCATTGTATGATGAATTATACTATTCAACTTATTTTCTTTTGAATGCAGATCGGGATTTCTATCAGGCAGACCAGGCTCTAATGCGATTTTCAGTAGACCAATCGTTATCAGGTGGTAAAAAAGGGGATTATACTGAAGTATTCCAATCGAATGTCAGTCAAGTGAAGGAAAGAATGGAAGAGGCAAAGAGAATTTTGCTGCTAGATGACGGTATCGATAGCAGCGAGATTGAACCACATTTTGAAAACTTTTTTGAAGAACTTTCTCTATGGGAGAAAGAAGTAGGCGTCGTTTTGGCAGGAACTACTTTTAATCAATCAAAAATTGAGAATTTGGGAGCTGAATTTGACTCGATCCGTAATGGAATTGATTTGATCCAGCAAAATCTTGAAGAGTCAGCAATAAATAAAGTTCAACTCATCAATAACAAAAATCAAGCATCATTGATTATTTCAATAGGCATTATCGGGCTATCTATTCTTATTGTATTTGTATTGGGAATTCTTTTAATTCGCTCCATAAAAAATCCCATCACAAAACTTCTGCATAACTTTCAACTTATATCAAATGCAGATTTAAGGGTGGAACAGCTTGATAGTAATCGTAAAGATGAAATCGGTCAATTAGCCTTAGCAAGTAATACAATGGCCAATCATTTAAGAACTATGATTGCAGATATTCAAGCTATTTCCGCAAATGTGGGTAGCCATAGTGAGGAATTAACCCAATCGTCGAATGAAGTAAAAGCGGGATCAGAGCAAATTGCCACGACTATGCATGATTTGGCATCGGGTGCTGAAACGCAAGCAAACACGACAAGCGAAATTTCTTTTGCAATGCAAGCTTTTTCTAAAGAAGTTGAATATGCAAACGGGGATGGGGAACGTATTTATCAAACTTCAAGTGAAGTTCTTGAATTAACAAATGAAGGTAGTTTACTCATCGATTCTACCAAAACTCAAATGATGAAAATCGATAGGATTGTTAAAGATTCAGTACAAAAAGTGCAAGGTTTAGATGTTCAATCTCAGGAAATATCCAAACTAGTCGCAGTGATACAAAGCATTGCCGATCAAACAAACTTACTTGCACTAAATGCAGCCATTGAAGCTGCTAGGGCTGGAGAACAGGGCAAAGGCTTTGCAGTTGTCGCAGATGAAGTAAGAAAACTTGCGGAGCAAGTATCGGTATCTGTGACAGATATCACGGACATTGTTTCGAATATCCAAATAGAGACGAGTATGGTAACAAGGTCTTTACAGGATGGGTATGAAGAAGTTGAACAAGGCACGAAACAAATCGAGGTTACAGAAGTAAAATTCAAAGGAATTGATAATGCTGTAAAAAATATGGTGAATAATATTCGGAATGTGACTGAAAAATTAACGAGTATTGCCGCAACTAACGAACAGCTAAGCGGCTCTATCCAAGAAATTGCCGCAATAACAGAAGAGTCAGCGGCTGGCATTGAGCAAACCTCTGCGGCATCCCAACAAACAAGCAGTTCAATGGAGGAAGTGGCCGGAACTTCCAGTGAACTTGCGCGCTCGGCTGATAAATTAAATGAGCTCATTCATAATTTTAAAATTTAACTTGTTTGTACTGAAAGCGCATCAGCCACCAGTTTCCGTGGCATTTACAGGAAGGGATAGCACCCTATCGTATATGTGCTGACAAGAAAGACCACTTCAAATACGAAGTGGTTTTTTCTTATCCCGCCAATATGTATAGATTGTAATCGCAATTGTTACCCATAGCGCGCTTACTGTGAATCCCCCAATAATATCACTTGGGTAATGGACGCCTAAATAGATGCGACTCACGCCAATGATAATAATCATAAAGGCAGTGAACAGCAGTAGAGCAACACGGCTCGTCATCGTTTTCACATTGCGCCAAGCGATATATGCGATGATTGCATAAAGGGCGAATGCCATCATGGAATGCCCGCTTGGGAAGCTGAAGCCGTTTGCATCCAGAATTCGGTAAATTTCTGGACGCTCTCGTTTGAAATAATTTTTTAGGATGGTATTAAAAATAACAGATCCAGCAATGACTGCAATCAATAGAAATGCTTGTTGACGGTAATGAAGTGCAAAATATAACACGGAAAATCCGATTACAGCAATTGGTACAACGACATAACCGGAGCCAATCCACGTAAAGAATTTCATGACAGTCGTTAACCATGGCGTTTCCAGTCCTTGAACAAAGCCAATAATGGCCGTGTCAAAGGAGGCAATCGATTCGTTACCAATGGCACTCGCAATGTAGCCAAACGCAACACCGAAGCCGATGCAAAGAATAAATGCGATGAGTAGACGGAGTGAGAGTTCACGCATAAGAACCCCTCCTTTCAGATGTGAATTATTGTATCCCATTTCCCTTAATAAGCATAGTTGCACAATGCTATATATCATGGAAAAATGCTACACTAGAAAAAAATAATGATTTATTGTAAAGGACCGATTATGACACTATCTCTCGTATTAATAGGCTCATACATGCTTGGCAATGTATTGACGGCCTCTATCATTAGTAAGTTCCTTTATAAGAAAAATATCCGCGAGCAAGGCAGCGGCAATCCGGGCGCGCGTAATGCAGGACGTGTATTGGGAAAAAAGGCGTTTGTGGTGACTTTTTTAGGAGATGCATTAAAAGGGGCAGTCGCGGTGATCAGCGCAAGGTGGCTTGGTTTCGAAGCACCTATAGAACTTCTTGCCCTTTTAGGCGTCATGTTAGGACATAACTATCCGATATGGTTACGATTTCGCGGAGGGATGGGGGTTTCTACTTTCATCGGTGGTATGCTGGCGTTCAATCCAATTCTGTTTGCTGTATTTGTCGGACTTTTTCTTGTGTTTTATCCGTTTCTTAAAAGCTTCACGGTCGCAGGACTTAGCGCAGCTGTATGGATGCCGACTTTAGTGCTTCTATTTTCATACGGTATTCCCGCATTCGTTATCGCTTGTTTGCTGGCTGCCCTGCTTTTATTTGCCCATCGTGAAGGTCTGAAAGCGAAATTTTTGTTGAAAAGGGGGTAACTGTATGGGATTGATCTATAAAATTGCAGAAACATCTACAGAATTTGAGCAAATTCATGAACTGAATTACCGTACGTTTGCTGAAGAAATTCCACAACACGAACCTAACGAGGCACATAAACTGATTGATAAATTTCACGATGAAAATACATATATTATTGGCGTCAAGAATGGTCGGGTTATTGGGATGATTGCCATCAGAAGCAAGCGCCCCTTTTCGCTTGATGGGAAAATTGGTCCAGTAGAACAACAATTACCCGTTCAGATCGAAAACCTAGTGGAAATTAGGCTTTTGGCGATTGAGCCGGCATATCGCAACGGTCGTGCTTTTCTGGGGCTTGCACAAGCGTTAGTTCGGTATTGTTTAAAAGCTGGGTATGACGCGGCGCTTATATCTGGGACGGTTAGGGAACAGAAACTATATGGTCAGCTTGGATTTTTGCCGTTTGCTCAATTAACAGGTACGGAAGAGGCTTCGTTCCAACCGATGTATTTGACGAAAGAGACGTTTGAGGCAGGGGTTGCGGGAAGAATTTCAAAACCGCATGTCAATTTTTTACCAGGTCCTGCGACAATTACTGAAGATGTGAAGAAGACAATGATGGCAGAGCCATTTTCACATCGTTCGTCCGAGTTCGATGGCGTGCTCAAACGCGTGAAAAACAGTTTAATATCATTGACAGGGGCGAAATACGTTCAACTTTTACAGGGGACCGGGACTCTTGCAAACGATGTCATTGCGGCGCAATTGAGTATCCGTAGTGGTAAAGGGCTTATTCTTGTTAACGGGGAATTCGGGTTGCGGCTTATCGATCATGCACAGCGCTTCAGCTTGGACTTTGACACAATCGAAATGGAATGGGGAGCATCCTATCATGAAGCGGACATTCGGGAGGCGTTAAGGACAGGCGGCTATAGTTGGTTATGGGTTGTTCATTGTGAAACGTCGACAGGTATCTTAAATGATTTAGTTTCCTTACAAAAACTATGTGTACAACAGGATGTTGAGCTTGCCGTCGACTGTGTTAGTTCAATCGGGACGACGCCGATCGATCTCTCCGGTGTCACATTTGCATCTGGGGTAAGTGGGAAAGGCCTGCTAAGTTATACAGGTTTGTCTTTCGTCTTTCATAATGAAGACATAGCCGCATGTCACGAATTACCGCGTTATCTCGACTTGGGTACGTATGCAGAAGCAGGGAGTATTCCTTATACGCAATCGTCCAACTTGCTTTCGGCACTTGATGTGGCTTTACAAAAGTTTGAGCAGCCAGAAGAAGTGTTTGCGAAGATTGTAAAACGAGCGTGTAAGGTGAGGGAGGGCGCAGAACAGGTAGGACTTACAGTTTTGGCTGAACAACAGCATGCATCTCCTGCCATTATAACGATCGTACTGCCAGCCGGTCTTTCTGCCAGACAGCTGGGAGATAACTTGTTTTTGAATGGCTTCAGTGTTCATTATGAAAGCAGTTATTTACGCGCTAGGAATTGGCTCCAAATTTCATGTATGAATGATGTGAAGGAAAAAGAGCTAAATGTTATGCTTAGTATGTTGGCTTCACTAACACTTTGAAATGGAGATGAATAATTTATGAAAGAATTAGAGACCATTCAAGATTGGCAAGCCGTATTAGAACAGTCACAGGAACAACGATTATTCATGTTGAAACATAGCACAGCTTGTCCAGTCAGTGTGGCTGCTTTGCGAGAGTTTGATGAGTTGGTAACGGATATTCCCAAATATTTTTTGAAGATTCAACATCACCGTCCTGTTTCCGCTGAAATTGAAAGCAATTTAGGCAGACGTCATGAGTCACCACAGCTGTTTTTATTGGAGGACGGAAAAGCATTGTGGGAGGCTACGCACCGTGCTATTACGAAATCAAAGATTAACAAAGCGTTAGAAGAGTTAGAGGGATAAAAAAACACTAGCATGTGAATGGGGGAGCTTATGTTGCGTTTACAGAATAAAACCGCAGTTATTACAGGTGGAGCGAATGGAATTGGTGCTGTTGCAGCCACGCTTTTTGGGCAACAGGGAGCACAAGTGGCAATTCTTGATTTTGATGAACAAGCAGGGGAAGCGAAAGCACAGGAATTGCGAGATGCAGGGGTAGATACGGCTTTTTTCAAAGTAAATGTTTCGGATAACGATGATGTTAAAGAGGTAGCGGGTCAGGTCGTTGACAAGTTTGGCAAAGTAGATATCCTCATTAACAATGCCGGCATTACAAAAGATGCGATGCTGTTAAAATTGGACGCTGCGGATTTCAAACAAGTCATTGATGTCAATTTGACGGGCGTATTTAACTGTACGCAAGCTTTTTTGCCCGCAATGCTTGCTCAAGGGAAGGGCAAAATCATTAATACATCGTCTATTGCCGGAACGGGTGGTAACGTAGGACAAACAAATTATGCGGCGTCGAAAGCGGGGGTCATTGGCATGACGAAAACATGGGCGAAAGAATTTGGTCGTAAGGGTATCAATGTCAACGCAGTCGCACCGGGTTTTATTGAAACAGATATGATTGGTACGATTCCAGAGAAAGTGATGGGGCAGATTAAATTGCTAACGCCATTTACACGACTGGGTAAGCCGGAAGATATCGCAAATGCTTATTTGTTTTTAGCTTCTGACGAATCGGATTTTATTAATGGGATCATTCTTGAGGTAGATGGTGGCATGTTGAAGTGAATGAACTGTAAAGAAGAGCTGTCCTTAAAATAAAATGAGGATGGCTTTTTGTTTATTTAACTTAATTCATCAGGAGTCTTCCACTTCTATAGATGATGGGATGAATGCTAAATATGCCATCAAATTCAGTGTGGGTTCGAACCCCAGCTGAATGAAGTTAAGCCTCCGGCGGATAGTATTTGTGAATTTATTCACAAGAAGTGACAGTTATCATATGATTTTCATGACATCTATGTCTTCTGCAAAGTTTGAAAGTTCTTTACTATGAGAGTAAGAAATATGTGAGCGAAAAAACATCCAACTAGGGAGGATAACATGAGTAAAGAAAAAACGAAGCAGTTGCATAAAGATGTTGCCCCATTTGCGAAGTCCGATCAAAAGAAAAGTATTATGCAGATTGTCAATACGGTACCTCCATTTCTACTATTATGGTTTTTGGCCTATCAAAGTCTATCCGTGTCTATTTGGTTGACACTAGGAATTGCTGTCATTGCATCAGGATTTGTTATCCGAACGTTCATCATTTTCCATGATTGCACGCATGGTTCATTTTTCAAGAATAAAAAGTTGAACGATATTGTTGGTACGGCGACAGGTGTTTTGACGCTGTTTGCTTATGAAAAGTGGAAACGTGAACATTCTATCCACCACGCAACAAGCTCAAATCTCGATAAACGCGGTGTTGGGGATATTTGGATTATGACGATTGAAGAATATGTGGAAGCGTCGAAATGGCAGCGTTTCGCTTACCGTTTGTACCGTAATCCACTAGTGATGTTTGGATTTGGTCCATTGTATCTTGTGCTCATCTCAAGTCGTTTTAATCGCAAGGATGCACGGAAGAAAGAGCGTAACAATACGTATTTGACGAATGCAATTCTTGTTGGTTTGTATACAGGTATGATTTTACTTGTTGGCTGGCAGGCATTCTTGATTGTTCAAGGATCTATTATGTTCGTCGCAGGTGCGCTAGGTATTTGGTTATTCTATATCCAGCACACGTTTGAGGACTCGTATTTTGAAGAAGAATCTGATTGGGATTACGTGAAAGCTGCTGTTGATGGCAGTTCTTATTATAAGTTGCCACGTGTATTGCAGTGGGCGACAGGTAATATCGGTTTCCACCACGTGCATCATTTGGCGCCGCGTGTACCGAACTATAATTTGGAGTTGGCACATGAATCGACGCCACCTCTTCATCAGGCAACGACGATCACAATCAAATCAAGTTTGGAATCAATTCGCTTCCGCCTCTATGATCCAGAACGAAAAAGGTTTGTTGCTTTCAAAGAAGTTAAGCATCTTGTGAAATCGGCACGAGCTTCGATTGATTTGAAACCAAAACGCACGAGCTTGGATGTAAAATAAATTGCCGACCAGTCATCTCTTTTACGGGGTGGCTGGTTTATTTTGCTATAATGGAAGTAAGACAGGATGGTGAATGAATAATATGCAAAGCTGGTATAGTATTTTTCCGAAAAATCCATTGCTGAGTATTTATGCGTGGGTGATTTTTTGTTTTTTACCGTTCTTTTTCATTTTTAGGTCATCATCGCCGATTGAAATTTCCATCGGTATATCGCTGTTGTTCTTATTCTTTCTGTCATTCCGCTTTTCATTCAAATCAAAAACTGGGCTTGTTTATATGTGGCTTAGTTTTGAAATGGTCATTAATGTTGTGATGACGCTATTATTTGGCTATGTGTACTTATCTATATTTACTGCGTTTTTCATAGGTAACATCCGTAATCCAGTTGGTTTTTTCATTATTTACGGACTTCATATTGCGTTCACGATAGGTGCAATTGTTGCAGGTTTTTTCATCGAAATCGAATTGTTTTTGCCGCAGGTCCATTTCATCCTTATTTCTGTCATTGGGACAGTTCTATTGCCGTTCAACTTGTATAACCGCAATAAGCGTGAAAACCTGGAGGGGCAATTGGAGGATGCGAAAGAACGTATTTCAGAATTAATCATCATGGAGGAGCGCCAACGAATTGCTCGTGATCTTCATGATACGCTTGGACAAAAGTTATCGCTGATTGGTTTGAAGAGTGATCTAGCAGGAAAATTGGTGTCGCGTAATCCACAAGCAGCTGAAAAAGAGTTGCATGATATACGGCAGACGGCCAGTATAGCATTAAAGGAAGTACGTGAGTTAGTGGAGGACATGCGTGCCGTGAAGCTGGAGGATGAATTGATGCGGATTCAGCAAATTTTGAAGGCGGCTGAAATGGATTTCACAGTTGTCGGTGATCCGGCATTTACCAATATCCCAGCAATCGTCGAAAACGTGCTGAGTATGTGCCTGAAAGAAGCAGTGACAAATGTTGTCAAGCATAGCTATGGGACATCTTGCTCGATTGCATTTGAACAGTTGACAAATGAGTTTGTTATCAATGTAGAAGATAACGGGATTGGCATTACAAGAGGCGGCGAGACATCGCCTGGCAGTGGGTTAAAAGGGATGCGAGAACGACTCGAATTCATTAACGGTAGCCTCCGTATTGAGGGGGGCGAGGGTACGAAGTTGTCGATTCGAGTACCTGCCATTATTAAACATATTGTGGAGGCTGATTGACATGATACGTATTGTAATAGCGGAAGATCAAGGGATGATGCTTGGGGCACTAGGCTCATTGCTCAATCTAGAAGAGGATATGGAAGTTGTCGGTATGGCGAAAAATGGGGAAGAAGCCGTTGCGTTAGTGAAAGAGCAGCAACCTGATGTGTGCATTATGGACATTGAAATGCCGGTAATGACAGGGCTTGATGCGGCAGAGGCATTGCGAGGCGAGGACTGCAAAATTATCATTTTGACGACATTCGCGAGGACAGGCTATTTTGAACGGGCACGCAAAGCGGGAGTACGCGGTTATTTGTTGAAGGACAGTCCGATTGAAGAACTAGTTAGTTCGATTCGGACAATTATGGACGGTAGACGTATCTATGCGCCGGAGCTCGTTGATATTGCTTATGGGGATGATGAAACAGAGAATCCATTGACAGAGCGTGAAAGCCAAGTGCTGGGACTCGTCGCAGATGGCAAAACGACGAAAGAAATTGCGGGTGAGTTGTATTTAACGCCAGGGACTGTGCGCAATTATATTTCTACAATCCTAGAGAAACTAGGGGTGGGCAATCGAATTGAAGCCATTTCCCGGTTTAAGGATAAGGGCTGGTTTAAATAAATAATTTTTGAGGGAGCCGACAGAAATGTCGGTTTTTTTTGTGGAGAAATAGACATGGTGGTCATAAGCCTGCTTGTGCCGGTCATAACACGGTCCAAGACGGTCATAAACTCACCTATGGCGGTCATAATACGCTCCATGCCGGTCATAAAACCTATTTACAAGGTACATTCACAATATGGTATGCTTTATTTGAAAACTGAAAGTTCTCATAAGGGGGAATAGGGGATGTTCGGAGTCGATTATGCAAAGGGGCTTGACGATAAAGACGAGCTTGCGAAGTACAGGGACGAGTTTTATCTGCTGAAGGATACGATATATATGGATGGTAATTCGCTCGGTTTATTATCCAAAAGGGCAGAGCGAACGCTACATGATTTACTAGAATCATGGAAAACACTAGGCATCGATGGCTGGACGGAGGGGGACAATCCGTGGTTTTACCTGTCAGAATCTGTGGGGGAGAAGATGGCGCCGCTTGTTGGGGGACTAGCGAGTGAAGTGATCGCGACAGGATCGACCACAACAAATCTGCATCAGCTTGTCGCAACGTTTTACAAGCCTTCTGGCAATAAAACAAAGATTCTCGCGGATGAACTCAATTTCCCATCGGACATTTATGCGTTGAAAAGTCAGCTCACCTTAAAGGGCTACAATCCTGCTGAACATCTCGTCCGCGTCAAAAGTCGTGACGGTAGATTTTTGAATGAGGCAGATATTATTGCGGCGATGACGGATGATATTGCGCTTATTGTTTTGCCGGCGGTGTTATACAGAAGCGGACAAGTGCTTGATATGGGGCGACTGACAGCGGCGGCGCATGAGCGTGGCATTCCCATTGGTTTCGACTTATGTCACTCGGTTGGTTCGGTTGAACATGCCTTACATGATTGGGGAACGGATTTCGCTTTTTGGTGTACGTATAAGCATTTGAACGGCGGACCTGGTTCCGTTGCTGGCCTATTCGTCCATGACAAACATTTCGGTACAGCACCTGGGTTAGCCGGCTGGTTTGGCTCTAAAAAGGAGTCGCAGTTTGATATGGATCATGTGATGGACCCTGCACCGGATGCAGCAGCGTATCAGATTGGGACACCGCATGTCCTTAGTCTAGCGCCAGTCATTGGTGCGCTTGAATTGTTTGAGGAAGTTGGCCTACAACGTGTGCGTGACAAATCGCTTCAACTCACAGCCTATATGATGGAATTAATTCGGGAAGAACTGTCCGCATATGGGTTTACAATCGGCAATCCACTTGACGATTCGCGCGGGGGTCATGTTCTACTTGAACACGAAGAAGCAGCCCGCATTTGTAGAGCACTGAAAGCAGAGGGAGTTGTTCCAGATTTTCGTACGCCGAATGGCATTCGACTAGCGCCTGTAGCACTGTATAATTCTTTTGAAGACGTTTGGCATACGGTGCAGAAACTAAAAGTTATTATGGACAGCAAACGCTATGAAAAATTCACTAATCAAAGGGGTGTTGTGGCATGACAGAAAAATGGATTGATATTTCACAGCCGCTTCAAAATAATATTGCAGAGTGGCCAGGAGACACGCCGTTTACGTATGAAGTAGCATATGCTAAAACAGATTCAGGTTCCGTTAATGTTGGTAAGATGACAATGAGCGCACATCTGGGGACACATATTGATGCGCCGTTTCACTTTGATGATAATGGATTGAAAGTGCTTGATTTGCCGATTGATTTGTACATTGGCCGTGCGCGAGTGATTGATATGACTGGAGCTGAAAGTGTTGGGCGCGCGGAGTTGGAAGGTCTCGATTTCGGTGGCGCCGAACGAATTTTATTGAAAACGGGGAGTCGTCCCGATGCCAATGTGTTTCCAAAGAATTTTACAGTGTTGCGTGCAGATATTGGACCTTTATTGAAAGAGCGCGGGGTTCGGTTGATTGGAGTTGATACGCCATCTGTTGACCCTGAAACGAGCAAGCTAATGGAGGCGCATCATGCACTCAATGATAATGGCGTGATGATTTTGGAGAATATTGTGCTCCGTGCAGTTGAACCAGGGGATTACGAGCTGATTGCGTTGCCATTACCGTTACAGGATGGCGATGGTAGCCCGGTGCGTGCTGTATTGCGGAGGTACGCGCATGACTGAAAAAGGAATTCACACGGATTTTCGGGATAATATGACGTACAGTGAGTATTTGAATCTTGATAAATTACTGTCGAGCCAGCAGCGCTTGTCTGGTCATCATGATGAAATGCTGTTCATCGTTATTCATCAGGTAAGTGAATTATGGATGAAGCTCATTTTGCATGAGCTGGGTACGGCAATTGAGTTGATTGAAAAAGACGAACTGCCGGAAGCGTTCAAAATGCTGGCTCGTGTGTCAAGGACGCAGACACAGATTATTCAGGCGTGGGATGTACTGGCCACGTTGACACCTGCTGAATATATGGAGTTTCGTGGGAGCTTGGGCAGGGCATCTGGCTTTCAGTCGTATCAGAATCGGCTGATTGAGTTTGCGTTTGGTTATAAGCAGTCACATATATTGAAAATTTACGAGAAGGATCAAGAGTTGGCAAAAGAACTTGAAAAGGCCTATCGTGCGCCCGGTATTTACGACGTAGCAATCCGCGCGCTGGCTAGAGCAGGCTTCGCGATTACGCCTGAGTTGCTGACCCGCGATTTTTCCGTAACCTATCAAGGGGATTCGACAGTGGCGGATGCATGGCTTGAAGTGTACCGCAATGTCGATGATTACTGGGATTTGTATCAGCTTGCGGAAAAATTAGTTGATATTGAAGATAGCCATCAGCAATGGCGATTCCGTCATATGAAAACGGTTGAACGAATCATTGGTTTCAAAATGGGAACGGGTGGCTCGTCCGGCGTGAACTATTTGAAATCCGTGCTGGACCATCGCTTCTTCCCGGAATTATGGGATGTACGGACAAAATTATAACTTAAGCCTCCAACATGATTGAATAAGGAAAACTCCGTGGAAAAGGAAATTCACTCCTCCTCCACGGAGTTTTTGATGGTCTGTTACTAACAAATGCTAGCAATGAACCTGTCGAACTGATTGCGCATCGACTGTAGGAACGCCTCCTCGAACCGCTGTGGCCCATTGCCCCAACCTTCAAACGCCCCCCCATCATCACATCGTTAGTCTATTGTATTCGGAAAAGAGGGTAGTGGTGTGTGCAGAGAAACTTAAGAAATTCTTCATAATTATTCTATAAAATTCTTCATTTTTAGTGGTCATAATGAAAGGATAGAATTGAAAAGGTGTGAACGAAATGAAGAAATTAGGATTTATCATAGTAATCTGTGCGCTTAGTCTCACTTTTGTATTGAAGGATAAGCAATTGATTTCCGAAGCAGTTGATATGAATAGCAGTGCGAAGGCAACGATTTTACTAGAAGCAGAGACGGGAAAGGTATTATATGAGGACAATAGTAAACAACCATTGCCAATTGCGAGTATGTCTAAGCTGATGACACAATACGTAGTGCTAAACGCAATGGATAACGGGGCGTTAACATGGGAAAGTACCTATCAGCCGAGTGAATATGTGCAACAGATGGTACAACAAGCAGGTGCAGTTAAATTGGGTTTGGTAACAGGCAACTCGTATACAGTGGAAGAGCTTTTCATTGCGATGACTGTCAGTTCGGCGAATGATGCAGCGATGGCACTTGCTGAAATGGTTAGCGGAACGGAAGAGGCTTTTGTGGAGCTGATGAATAAGCAGGCCAACAGTTTCGGGCTCAAGGAGACGACTTTTTACAATGCGAGTGGGCTGGATGGCGATTATGTCGGGAAAGAACAAGATGAAACAAATCTCTCGTCTGCAAGGGATATCGCAACGATAGCACAACAATTACTTGCCAAATATCCAGAGGTACTGGATATCGCAAGCATGACAGACTATACGACAAGTGAAGGAACACGGCTATGGAGTACAAACTTAATGCTGCCGGGTATGCCACAAGCTTTTCCGGGAATCGATGGATTGAAGACGGGTTATACAGATCAGGCAGGTTCTTGTTTTGTCAGTACAGGTATCTTTGATGGTCGGCGTATTATTACGGTTGTGATAGATGTTGAAGCAGGCGGAAATGATACTACCAATCCAAGATTTGAACTGACAAAAGAGCTTATTGAACGGTACGTGATGAAGTGAAATTCTTGCCGAAATATATATTTGAATATTTGAATAAGTTAGGAGTGAGTTCTATAATAAAGAGAGGATAAGAGGGGGGAAAGGCCGTGTTGGATGAAGCAGAAGTGAATAAGTGGGCAGATCAGCTACCACTTATCGAGCAGATGATGGAACGCAAGGAAGTTTTGTGGTTAAATCCATTAGTGGAATCAACAGCAACCGGAATTCCGAAGACAGGCATAACCGTATCGGATGTCCAAGATGCATCAGCTCGCCTCAAACATTTTGCCCCATATATCGAGCGAGTTTTTCCGGAAACTAGACCTTCGAAAGGCATTATTGAATCACCTCTCACGATTATTCCAACTATGAAACAAGCACTTGCAGATGACTACGACATAGAAATAGCTGGAGAATTGCTTGTGAAACAAGATAATGCCTTGCCGATTTCGGGTTCTATTAAAGCACGTGGTGGTATTTACGAAGTGCTTAAACATGCGGAAACGCTGGCGATTGAACACGGCTTACTTACATCTGAAGATGATTACGCCAAGTTTGCAGAGCCAAAATTTAGTCATTTATTTGCCAAACATAAAATTGCAGTCGGATCGACGGGTAATCTGGGCTTGAGCATCGGTATCATGAGCGCAAAGCTTGGTTTCGATGTCACTGTCCATATGTCGGCAGACGCAAAACAATGGAAAAAGGACATGCTGCGTGAAAAAGGTGTCACCGTCATCGAGTACGCAGATGATTATAGTAAAGCCGTCGAAGAAGGTCGTCGTCAAGCAGATGCAGATTCGACCTGCCATTTTATCGACGACGAAAATTCACTCGATCTATTTTTAGGATATGCAGTTGCTGGGGAAAGGATAGCCGTACAATTAAAGCAGGAAGGAATCACCGTGGATGCAGACCATCCTTTGTTTGTCTATCTACCATGCGGAGTTGGCGGGGGACCGGGTGGCGTCGCATTCGGATTGAAGCTGGCGTTTGGCGACCATGTGCATTGCTTTTTTGCGGAACCCACACATTCCCCGTGTATGATGCTTGGGATGATGACGGGCTTACATGACAAAATGTCCGTCCAAGACTTTGGCCTCGACAATAAAACCGTAGCGGACGGGCTCGCAGTCGGCACGGCGTCAGGTTTTGTCGGTAAAACCATGGAACCACTTCTAGCAGGCTGTTACACCATCACGGACGAAACGCTGTTCAAGCTATTAAAAAAGCTTGCTGATACGGAAAATATCAAACTCGAGCCATCCGCACTTGCTGGAATGACGGGTCCCGTGCATACCATTCGTGAGCATATAGTGGGTGCTAATATGGCGGGCGCAACTCATCTTGTCTGGGCAACAGGCGGTGGCATGGTACCGGAAGCTGAAATGGCCGCATACTACACAGCAGCGGAGAAGTGAATTACAGTATTTCCCGGGAAATCGGTAGAGAGGAAGACCCGTGTTCCTACCATTACTACGTTATACAAAACGAAAATGGGTCGCTCAGTACAAACATATCCTATTGGAGGCGATTGTTGTGGAACGAGATTGGACGCGGAAGAACATGACCATTCAAATTCGGCAGATTGTTCAAATGGAAGATGCTTGTGGCATTACTTTTTCTCCAGAAATGTTGGCGCATTTGAAGGTAGAAGTAGGCGAAGAGGTGCAAGTAGTAATGACAGAAAACGATTTGATTATTCGAAAAGTGCTTCCAGCCAACTATCTGGATGGCGATTCAGATGGCTTGCAAGATCTTGTGCACGAAGCCGAGGAAACATACAAGTAGACCGAAGGAGGTGAAGTAAGAAGTCGACTAGCTCAGCCGGCTTTTACTTCATCTCTTTATGCGTAAACGGACATACACCTTGAATAGGCTCCGCATCATCGCCAATGAAAAATTGCTTCCATTCATGATGTGATGGGTCGCCAAAGTGACTAATATCGGGATGCTTCGGCAACTGATCCCATACCGCAACACGTTCACGTACTTTTTCGCGTGACATCATCCCACCAGGTTCTGTTCCTTTTAACCCCTCGAAAATTCTTCTAGGCTGAAACCCAATGACCATAGCATTGCCAAGATTACGTGTTTTTCGTTGCTTGTAGGCGGGGGCATTACCAAAAACGAAAATCGGCTCACCGAGAAAATGAAAATCCCACAAATAATGCTGAGAATCCCGGGGGCTTTCCGCAGGCCATTCTTTATTATCGACTCCATGCAGATATTGTAGAATCTCCCAAAACTGCTTTCGATAATCATCCAACGAACCCTCAATTTTAAATGGCTCTACAAATACAAAGAGCCCATGCCGCTTATGATTAGGCTCTTTGAAAAGTGCCAAAAACGACTCTAACGCAGTCGGTAAATTAGACCAATCATCTTGGGTCACAAATGCATATCGTAGTTCACCCTTCAACTCTCCGTTCATCCCAAAATAACAGGGAAACGTCTTATCTGTTACTGTCCTATGAAATGTTTCATATTCCTTCAACAACCAATCTGGCAAATCAGTACGCTTCGCAAAATCATCTTTTGTCAATAAAGCATCATCTGTCTGAATCATACTATTTCCTCCATTCCAGTCATTTTTACTACCCTAAATAAAAATGTTTAAATCAACTGTCGAAGGGAACACCAATGAAGACGACTAAATTTATTGGAGGATAAAAAAATGAGCACCCCAGTGGAAGAGACACCGATAACTCAATGCGATACAGAATATGATACGCTACGCCGTGTCATCCTATGCCAGCCAAAATTCATGGCAATCGAAGAGGTAATCAATGATGTACAAAAGAAGTATGAAGATGAAAATATAGACGTGGAACTTGCGATGAACCAGCATAAAGACTTTGAACAAACGCTGAAGGAATACGGAGTTGAGGTAATCACATTGCCGTCATCCGCACAATTTCCGGAACAGGTTTTCACACGTGATATTGGCTTCACTGTTGGAGACGACATTTTCGTTTCGGAGATGGCAAGTGACATCCGTAAAGGTGAGGAGGAGGTACTGGAAGAGTGGTTGGACGATGAGGATATCCCATTCCAAACAACGACAAATCGTGTGGAAGGCGGCGATGTCATTGTTGACCGCGGTACAGTATACGTCGGTATCAGCAGTCGCACATCTGAAGAGGCAGTCCAGAAATTGAGGCATGATTTGCCTGACCACGACATCATCCAAGTACCGTTCAATGAAAAATACTTGCACCTCGACTGTGTGTTCAATATCCTATCACCCGAAATTGGGCTGATCTTCCCAAAGGCGCTAGACAAAGAAACAATCAATATGCTGTCAACAACATACAAACTTATCGAAGTATCCGAAGAAGAACAATTCACAATGGGTACGAACGTCTTATCAATCGGTGATAAACAAGTGTTCAGCTTGCCACAAAACAAAAACGTCAACGCACAAATGCGCGCCCGCGGATTCGAAGTGATCGAAGTCGACTTCTCAGAAATTATAAAATCTGGCGGTTCTTTTCGATGCTGCTCGATGCCGATTGTTAGGGAATAGCATGTAGGTGAACTGTCCGAGTGCCAGTATTCGTTTTCTATCAGCTTTTCGATGCGTTAGCATAAGCTATTAAAAATATAGTGGTGTCAGGCACTCGGGTAATACAGCATATCTACTTTCTTCAGAGCGTAAATCGTGCCATGTCACCTTGTAAGGTCTCTGCTAGTTTTGCTAGTGTTTGTGCACTGGACGAAATTTCTTCAGTCGTTGCAAGCTGCTCTTCGGTTGCGGCGCTTGAGGACTGCGCTTCACTGGCTGATTGTCCTGCAAGCTCCTCGATGCTAGCTGATTCATAGGCAACTTTATCTGTCATTGTGCGAATCTGTTCAATTGTGATGGAGACAGTAGCAAGCTTCTGACTCATATTAGCCGCTGCGTCCTCAATACTGTTGAATATGGTGGCTGTTTTTTCCGTGTCAGCAAGCCCTGCTTGAACACGTTGACTGCCGTCCTCTGTACTCGTAACAGCTTGTCCCACATTGTGAATCATGGCGTCCATCATCCGACCAATTTCTTCAGCAGAATGCTTGGATTGTTCAGCAAGCTTGCGGACCTCATCGGCTACAACGGAAAACCCTTTTCCATGTTCGCCTGCTCGAGCTGCTTCAATCGCCGCATTTAATGCCAATAAGTTCGTTTGGTCTGCGATGCCTGTTATAAGTGCTGTGACAGAACGAATTTGTTCTGAGTGCGTAGCCATTTCACTGATGATGGTTGTAGATTGTTCCATCGTTGTACGAATGGACTGCATTTGATCGGTGAAATTATTCATGAAAGTCGCTCCATCATTGACGAGTCGTGAAACAGCTGTGGAAGAACTTTGTAGTGCTTCATTGTCTACTGTTATCCGATCGATGCCAGTAACCATTTCACCTATGGAAATAACGGACTCCTTAACTGTGGACGCCTGTCGTTCATTCGTTAGCAAACTGCGCTCTGTAATGCCGGCAACCATTTCAGAGGCAGCTAGGCTTTCTTCTGAGCTAGCAGACAATTCTTCTGCATGCGTCGCAAGCTGGGAAGCAGATTGTCTTGCATTTATAATGATTCCACGAAGATCACCTACCATGTCGTTCAAAGCATCCGCCATTTCTCCGAGCTCATCCTTGGTGCGAACATTCACGGGTTCCACAGCGAAATCGCCAGTAGCGAGTTGTTTAAGCGCTACTGTCATCGTTCCTACAGGACGTGAAATGCTACGACTGATAAGGCGTGCAATGGTTACGGTAACAATACTCGCAATTCCAATTAGACTAGCAATCAGTATTCGAATCAAAGCCAACGCATCTTGCAGCTCTTTTTCAGTCTGTAGTTGCTGATTTGTTTGGATTTCCATTAGCTTTCTTATATTTTCATTAATCACGATCTCGTACATCTCAGCCTCGGCAGCTATTTTTGCAGCGGTTTCTAAACTGCCTTCTTGGACATCTCTTATCGCAATTTCATTAATTTCCCGATAACTTAAGGCGGCTTCCTTGACTGCTTTGAGTAATTCTTGTTCAGAAGGGGCTTGTATGAGTTTATCTAATTCTTTTAATTTATTTTTAAATGAAGTCACCACTTCTTCGCGATGTTCCAAATAAGAATCTTCTTTATAAATGATAAATCCATGAACATTTTTAGCATCTTCATTTTGATTGGATAATAATTGTTCAAACAATAAAACACTATTTATTTTTTCATCAATTAAATAACGGTACTCCTCATTCAATTTCATCAATGCCCATAATCCGGATGCACCGACGACAATTAAAATAACTAATATGGATGTAAAGCCAATCCATAATTTTTTCCCTACAGTAATTCGCATGTCAAAAGTCCTCCTAAGTTATATAGCTATTTATAATTATAGAGTAGGAAGGAAAAGTTTAATGTAAAAGTAATGTAAAGATTGTGTAAGCCGTTCCAAATCAAAGCCATTGACATTGTCGATTATTTATTATAATATTATCTTGAATTCGAGATAATTAGTTGATTTGAAAAAAACATACATTGGAGGAATACTTATGAATCATTTAAAAGGAATGCACCACGTAACAGCCATTACAAGCAGCGCAGAGGAGAATTACAAATTTTTCACCTATGTATTGGGCATGCGTTTAGTGAAGAAAACGGTAAACCAAGATGACATTCAAACGTACCACCTGTTCTTTGCAGATGATGTAGGCGGCGCCGGGACAGACATGACATTCTTCGATTTTCCAGGTATCCCAAAAGGTACGCATGGTACAAACGAAATCTATAAGACGGCTTTCCGTGTGCCGACGGATGTTGCACTGGATTATTGGGTGAAGCGCTTTGATCGATTAGATGTGAAGCATGCAGGTATTGAAGAGCAATTCGGCGTCAAAGTACTGTCATTCGTCGATTTCGATGACCAGCAATACCAAATGATTTCAGATGAAAACAATAAAGGCATTGCGTCTGGTACGCCATGGCAAAAAGGTCCGGTTCCATTGGAATATGCTATCACTGGACTCGGCCCCATTCATATTCGCATCGTGGAATTTGATTATATGAAAGAAGTGTTGGAGAAGGTTTTGTTGTTCAAGGAAATTGGGCAAGAGGGAGATTTGCATTTATTCGAAGTTGGCGAAGGCGGTAACGGCGCACAAGTCATTGTTGAAAAAAATGATGTGCTTCCTCCAGGTCAACAAGGCTTTGGTACAGTGCATCACGCAGCATTCCGTGTCGAAGACCGTGCTGTTTTGGACGAATGGACGGAGCGTATCGAAAGCTTTGGCCTACGTACATCTGGCTTCGTCGATCGCTTCTTCTTCGGATCGTTGTATTCAAGAGTAGCACCCGGCATTCTATTCGAATTTGCTACAGACGGACCGGGCTTCATGGGTGATGAACCTTATGAAACGCTTGGCGAAAAGCTATCGTTGCCTCCATTCTTGGAAGGGCAACGCGAGCAAATTGAGCAAATGGTGCGTCCGATTGATACAGTGAGAAGCACAAAAGAATTCGTTAAAGAATAATGATAAGACCTTCCATGCGGTGTGGAAGGTCTTGTTTTTTGTTAATCAATCGATACCGCAAACAAATCATTTAATGCCTCGCTCATCGTTGGATGCGTAAAAATCGTATCACGCAAAAATGTATACGGCAATTTGGCTTCCATGGCAACCCGAACGATATTGATCATTTCACTCGACTCTGCACAAAACAAGGTACACCCTAAAATCTCTTGGGAGTCGGGGTCGACAAGAGCCTTTAACAGCCCGTCCGTTTGCTGAACAACACGTGCACGTGGAATGGCTGCCGCGGGAAGTGTCACTACTTTGTAGGCAATCCCTTGTTCCTTCGCCATATTTTCATTCAACCCCACCTGCGATAAAACCGGATCAATGAATACGGAGTAAGGCACGTTGTTACGCTGTTTTCTTGTATACTTCCCAGCACCAAACAGCTGGTCTTTGACAATCCGGAAATCATCCAACGAAATATACGTGAACTGAGGACCGCCATTGACATCGCCTAGAGCCCAAATATGATCCACCGTTGTTTTCAATACATCATCGACGACAATGGCCCCTCGCTCATTTACTTCAATCGCCGTGTTTTCAAGACCAAGGCCTTCTGTATTCGGCTTTCTTCCCGTAGCCAATAACAATGCATTGCCGTATGCCTCTGCCTGAATGGAATCACCTGCTTGATAAGAAACGGCCACTCCACCATCCCGATTTTCAATGGACTTCACTTGGCTATCGACAACAAAAGTAATGTTTTTTGCCTCAAGCACTTTCTTCACTGCAGCGGCAATATCCCGATCTTCATTGCGTAAAAACAATGGAGAGCTGTCAATCACGGTTACTGCTGAACCGAAATTTGCATAAATTGAAGCAAACTCCAAGCCAATATAGCCCCCGCCGATAATGACTAGTTTTTCAGGAAGCTCCTCTAACTGCTGAAGGGTCGTCGAATTATAAACGAAATCAGCGTTGTCCAATCCCTCGATTGTTGGGATAATCGGGGAAGAGCCTGTGTTGATAAAGAATTTATCGGCGGATAACTCCAGTGTTTCATTGTCAGTTGTTACTTGAATTTTGCTGTCATTTAGAAATGTAGCGGTTCCTGTATAGACGGTGACGCCCTCCGCATCATCCAGCATATGAAAATTCTTATTACGTAAAAATGAAGTTAATCCGTCCTTTTGTTCAATTGCTTGTTTGTAAAAGTCCTCGTTAGAAGCACTGGAAAGCTTCCGTTCATTTGATTGATGAACGAGTGATTTTGTGGGAATGCAAGCAATGTTAATGCAAGTTCCGCCGTACATGGCAGCGGACTTTTCAATCATCGCCACATGCTGACCTTCCTTAGCAAGCAGTGAAGCTAATGTTTTTCCACCTTTACCAAATCCAATAATAATTGCATCAAAATGATCCATGGTTTCACGCTCCTCTTTTATCTATTGCCTTGTTAATGGAAGGGTAAACGTGTCGGGAAATTAACCTGAAGAATTCTCTTAACAACGCTTGGTGCTTGGGCTACCCCCAGTAAGGTGCCTTCGCTGGAGACTACAGAGAATTAGTACACTACGATTTAAACATAGTATCCCAAAATAGAGTATTCTAAGTACTCGGAGTTTAGGATTTTTTATAAAGCCAAACCAGCTTTATATACAGTATATTAAGGACAGGTTAGTGTAGCTCGTGAATAAAGTTTGATTAAAAAAATCTCACAAACCCATACTTCACGATAAATTTAACAAATCCCTTTTGAAAAAAGATTGATCAAAAGGGATTCTTATTCAGCGGATTTAAGTTTAATTTTTAAAAAAATTGATTATTTTCTACCTATGTTGTTCAACAATCGCGACCGAATACTGAAGATAAACAATATTATTAAATGTATTCGAAACGAACACTATAAGATGTTCACTGTGAGTTATTATTTTTCAGTTGCCGTATTCCCCATTGCAATAGAAATTCTATTCCAACTGTTGATTTGGTTGATAATTAGAACAAGGTCAACATATTGTCTTTCGTCATAATGTTCACGTACTCGTTGATAAAGCTCATCTGGTACACGTTTTGTCGGGATTAAAGTCACGTGCTCTGTCAACTCAAGAGCTACTTTTTCTGCATCTGAATAAAAGGTACACTCTCTCCAAGCGCTAATACAATATAAACGTTGTTCCGTTTCTCCCATTTTTCTAGAATCTGCCGTGTGCATGTTAATACAGTATGCACAACCATTTATTTGAGAAGCTCGAATTTTTATAAGTTCACGAAGTTTCCGGTCTATACCTGTAGTTTTCGTATACTTTTCCATCTCCATCATGATTTCAATTGCTACTGGTGCCAAATTGTAATAATCAATTCGTTGTTCCATTTTTAATTACCTCCTTAAAAGTCTTAGTTAACTCTGGATTTTAATATCTTTCCCTTTAATTCAAAAGGTCACTGATTTTTCTAGTTTAGAAAGATTGTGAGTTAATATAATCTATTAATTCTTTTTCAGTTGATTTTATTATTTCTTCTTTGTCGTTAGTAAACATGTCTAAGCCTTGAGCACGTATTAATTTCATATGGTTAATTCCCATCATGTGCAATACTCCGCGCATATATTGTGGAGCAATATCTAAATTTACATATCGGTAATTAGTATCATATTCACTTCCACTCGTGAGGATAAATGTGACCTTGGTAGTTTCGTCTGACATTAATCCAACTGAACCAGTTTCAGTGTATTTGAATGTTTCTCTTGCTGTTAGAATATTATCCAGATAGTCTTTAAACCTTGCAGGCACATTCCAATTATGCAAAGGCATATAAATATAAATATAATCTGCTGACTTCCATTGTTTAATTAATTTATATTGTGCTTCATGATTTTTTAATTGTTCAGCAGACATTTCTTTAGGATTAGTAAAATTTAAAGTGTCAGCAGTAACTTGCGGGATAAAATTATTTGGATCGTAAACATTTAATACCTTGATTGTTCCTTGACCATTTAATTTTTCTTGTAAAGTTTTTAATCCAACATCTGCTAAACGATTTGCTGTTCTTTTTTGATTATTGTAATCAGGATGAGCCATTAACTGTAAAATATTCATTGTTCCACCTCTATTGGTTTGATTGTTTTGTAGTTCCATTCTTGATTTCAATTTATTTCCTCCTATGAAATCTTATTGTAGACTAAGTTAATCAACGATTAACTTAGTCTACAATAAACGCTATGATTATTTTTGTCAAACGAATAAATTTATCGAAGAGAGAGGTATCATTTGACTAGTACTCTAAATCCCCATAAGATACAATTGATAGTCCTTCAAAAGTAGGTGAATTTATATGCAATATAGTGTCGGAGTAGAATATGCTTTACATTGTCTGGTTTATTTAATTGATGTTCCTTCCAAAGAAAGTGTTGGAATAAAGGATTTGGCAGAGTTTCAAGGACTTTCCGAGACATTTCTATCAAAAGTTTTCGGTAAATTAACTAAGGCTGGTATTGTAAGTTCTGTCCCCGGTGTGAAGGGTGGATATAAACTTGCTAAATCTCCAGAAGATATTTCCTTTTGGGATGTAGTGGAAGCAGTTGAAGGTCCTAAACCTATCTTTCAATGTAAAAATATTAAAGATAATGGCTATTTATATCGAGAAGGATGCTGTTCAGCTCCCTCCTTTTGCACCATAAACTTAGTTATGCTCGAAGCAGAAGAAAAAATGCGTGATTATCTACGTAGCAAAACCCTTTCATGGTTAAATAAGGAACTCGATCAAGTCCTGCCCAAACAAATGCGTAAAGATACCCAGATATATTTTTCAAAAAGCGACATATAAAAAACCTCTCATGAAATTCCTTAAGTGGAGTTTTGAGAGGTTTTTTTCTTAGTTCAAGGAAACGTATCCCGCAATTGTCTATTGATAATTACAACAGCCTTGCATCAGAATATGGACCGTTTGTGGAACAAGAAAAATCACGCACTCAACATGAGACCGCTGAAAAAATCCCCGCTTATGCCTTGAAAAATTTATTCAAAATACCAAACATTATCTTTATCAAAAAAAACGGTGACAGGCATTCGCCTATGTAAGGTATAATCAGAGTATTACAGCAACGAGGGGGATTTTCATGGATTACTTATACCACCCGTATCAATCAAAACGTCATACCGTATTTGCTAGGAAAGGAATGGTCACTACATCTCAACCGCTTGCAGCGAATGCAGGACTGGAAATCATGCAAAAAGGCGGTAATGCCATAGACGCAGCCATTGCCACTGCAGCGGCCCTAACAGTCGTCGAACCAACATCAAATGGCATTGGTGGCGATGCATTTGCGCTCGTTTGGGTCAAAGACAAACTATACGGACTCAACGCATCTGGTCCGGCGCCTGCCACATTAACACCTGAAGCTGTGAAAGTACTTGGGCATGACAAGATGCCGGTTCACGGCATGGTGCCAATCACAGTACCTGGTGCACCGGCGGCTTGGGCGGAGCTATCCCAGAGATTCGGCAAGCTACCATTGAAGGAAGTGCTAGCCCCTGCGATTCGCTACGCAGAAGAAGGCTATCCATTGACTCCCATCCTCGCGAAATACTGGGGATTCGCTTATAAAAAATATAAAGAACTATTCACGGGCGATGAATTCAAGGCCTGGTTCGATACATTTGCACCAAACGGTCGTGCACCTGAAGTGGGTGAAATGTGGTCTTCGCCAGGTCATGCAAAAACACTGCGAGCTATCGCTGCCACAGATGCGCGTGATTTTTATGAAGGCGAAATTGCCAATCAAATCGATACTTATATGAAAAAATACGGCGGGTTTTTATCCAAAGAAGACCTTGCTGCCTATAAGCCCGAGTGGGTCGAGCCCATTTCTGTGAACTATAAAGGCTATGACGTATGGGAAATTCCCCCGAATGGTCATGGCATGGTCGCACTAATGGCTTTGAACATTTACAAAAAACAAAGTAAACCACAGTGGCAGTCAGTCCAAGCACTCCATGAGCAAATCGAAAGCATGAAGCTAGCCTTTACAGACGGCAAAGCTTTTATAACAGAAGAAGCGGATATGCCTGTCGAAACAGCCCATCTATTATCGGAGGAATACGCCGAAAAACGTTCCGCACTCATTGGTGATGAAGCGCTAGATCCACAAGTTTATGACTTGCCTAAAGGCGGGACAGTCTACTTGGCAACAGCTGATGAGGAAGGGAATATGGTATCCTTCATTCAATCGAACTACATGGGCTTTGGTTCAGGCATTGTGGTACCTGGAACAGGAATCGGCCTGCAAAATCGAGGGCACGACTTTTCACTGGAGGAAGGTCATCCGAATGTATTGAAGCCAGGGAAACGAACGTATCACACAATCATTCCAGGATTTCTATCAAAAGACGGACAAGCAGTCGGCCCATTTGGCGTCATGGGCGGCTATATGCAGCCACAAGGACATTATCAAGTCGTGCTCAACACCGTAGACTTTTTACTGAATCCACAAGCTACATTGGATGTGCCGAGGTGGCAATGGATGGCAGGGAAGAAAGTAGTCGTCGAGCCAGAATTCCCGAATCATTTAGTACAAGCACTCATTCGAAAAGGCCATGACATAACCGTTGCCGCAGATGGTGGTAGTTTTGGGCGAGGGCAGATTATTTGGCGGGATCCAGTGACGGGTGTGCTGCAGGGTGGTACGGAATCGCGGACAGATGGGGCGATTGCGGTTTGGTGAGGAATTAAAAAAGGTACCACTAGCTCTGAAACAATTGTGCGTTGTTTTCAGAGCTAGGCACCTTCTTGTGGTCTAATCATTATTGGTCGGAAGTTGTATTGGTGTTCCCAGAAGCATTTTCATAAGCAACTAAAGTTACTCCTAGTTTATCCTCCAAGACATTCAATGCCGCTAATTGTTCATGGTTCAAATCTGCTATTTCAACCTTATCAAGTGACATATCAGATTCTCCTTTCTAATGTAGCTATATTGTATCCGGTGTAGGTGGGATTATACGTTGGGAATCAATCAAATTACTTAATATAGAGTCCTCAATCGAAAATAATAACCAAGTAGGGAGCATTTAGCGTACCTTATTTGGTTATTATTTTTTTAATCGTTTTTCCACTTATATCTTCCAATATGGCTCTTAAACTGGGTTATTTTACTACTGACCTAGTTGAATTCAGTTTGTAGCTATTTGATTAAGGACCAAATAAGGAGTCCTAAACGAGAAATAAAGGACTTTTAAGTGCCTAATGCGTGAAATGGTTTTTTAAGTTCCTTCACTTTTCGGATGGATAAAAAATGACGCTAATTACATGGATATCCGAGTGCCTGTTACCACTACACTATGCTCTCAATGTGGCACGCCGATGCAGGAAAGGTTTATCTTTGAACCGGACGCGACGCAGTATTGTAGTGAAGAGTGCCTGAAACAAGTGATAACGTGGGAGGATTATTTGGCGATTCATGATAACGGGAATGGGGATGCTTATTGGACGGATTGGTATGATTGTTGATAATAGGCGGTAGATGTTGGATAATGTTTATATACAGATAATTCGGAACTACTAATGATACGAATAGAAAGTAAAGGTGAGAATCATTAAAAAGACAGTACATGTTGTAGGTGCAATTATAGAAAATAACAACAAAGAAATTCTTTGTGCACTACGAGGACCAGAAATGACATTAGCGAACTACTGGGAGTTCCCAGGCGGAAAGATTGAGCAAGGTGAATCAAAGGAAGAAGCACTAAAGCGGGAAATCCAAGAAGAGTTGAGCTGTACAATTGAAGTTTTTGAGCATGTGGAAGATACGACTTATGAATATGAAAAAGTCATTGTGCGATTAGAGACATTTATGGCGAAGGTTGTTTCAGGAATACCGATAGTTTCTGAACACGCGGAAATAAAGTGGGTGACTAGAGAAGAGTTACCGAGCCTGAACTGGGCACCGGCAGATATACCTGCGATTGAAAAGATATCGAATACGATCTTGTACAAATAACATAGAGAAATGATGTGATGTTTAGATGGAAAGCTTTATTCGTAATTTAACAACATCTTTACATGCAGGATTTATCGATAAAAATCAAAGTAATTCTGGAAGTTTTAAGCCGGAGCTACTTATCAATAATGAAAAGAAAAATAGTAACGTACTAAATACATTACAGGAGGAACTTGCGAGTAGCGAGGACTTCCTTTTTTCAGTTGCATTTATAACTGAGAGTGGACTTGCTACTCTGAAATCCCTATTTTCAGATCTCGAAAAAAAGGGCGTTAGCGGACGTATATTAACTTCTACATACTTATATTTTAATCAACCAAAAGTATTTAAAGAACTTATGAAATTAACAAACATAGAAGTACGATTAACAAAATTAAAAGGCTTCCATTCTAAGGGATACATATTTAAACATAAAACGCACTACTCACTGATCGTCGGAAGCTCTAATTTAACAGCGCATGCTTTGAAAGTGAATTATGAGTGGAATGTTAAATTAACTTCGCATGAAAACGGCGATATTGTTCACCACTTTAAAAATCAGTTTGAAGACGTATGGGATGAATCTGAATTACTCACTGAAAAATGGATCGAAAGCTATGAAATAGAGTATGAGAAGAATGCGGATAAAAGAATGGCCGAGCAGGTTATTGAGATACCTGGAAAGTATACAACCAATGCAATCGAAGAATCTTTAAAAATAGTCCCTAACAACATGCAGCAAGCAGCGTTGTTACAAATTCAGGCGATTCGTGATGAAGGGAAAGACAAGGGGCTTGTTATTTCTGCAACGGGTACTGGAAAGACGTATTTATCTGCATTTGACGTGAGAAATTTTGCACCTAAACGCATGTTATTTATTGTTCACCGAGAACAGATATTAAACAAGGCAAAAGATGATTTTCAAAGGATTCTTGGTGGTATCAGTGAGGATTTTGGGATGTATGTGGGTGCGAGTAAGCAAGTAGATAAGAAATATCTATTTGCCAGTATTCAAACGCTGTCAAAGCCAGAGAACCTAAGCCAATTCGATCCAACAGATTTTGATTATATATTAATAGATGAAGTACATAAGGCTGGTGCAGATTCTTATTTAAGGGTCATTGACTATTTTAAGCCGAAGTTTTTAATGGGCATGACAGCTACACCAGAACGGACAGATGACTTTAATATTTATGAACTGTTCGATTACAACATTGCGTATGAAATCCGTTTACAAGAAGCGCTTGAAGAGGACATGCTTTGCCCATTTCATTACTTTGGCGTGACGGATTTTGAACGTGACGGAGAAGAAATTGACGACACGACACTTTTATCAAAGCTTGTTACAGAGGAGCGGGTTAATCATATACTCGAAAAGGTAGATTACTATGGTTTTTCTGGAGAGAGTGTAAAGGGGCTAATGTTCTGTAGTCGAAAAGATGAAGCTATAGAGTTATCTCATGCGTTAAATGTGCGGGGATTGCGAACGGTTGCTTTACTAGGAGACCACTCCCCAGAGGAACGAGAGCGTCAGATAAATCTCTTGGAAAATGGATTTCTCGATTACATTATAACCGTGGATATTTTTAATGAAGGAATCGACATTCCTTGTATTAATCAAGTCGTCATGCTAAGACAAACGCAATCGAGTATTATCTTTATTCAGCAGCTTGGAAGAGGTCTGCGGAAGCACGATTCGAAAAGTTATGTCACGATTATTGATTTTATCGGCAACTATAAAAACAACTATCTCATTCCTGTGGCGTTGTCAGGCGACCAATCGCTAAATAAAGACAATATACGTCGACATACGAAGGACACAAGTTATATAAAAGGTGTTTCAACGATTAATTTCGAAGAAATCGCTAAGAAAAAAATCTTTAGTTCCATCAATCAAAGTAATCTAACGGCATTGAAGATTTTGAGGGATGCTTATACTGATTTGAAAAAGAGGATTGGCAGAATTCCATACTTATACGACTTTGTTGCCAATCACTCTATTGACCCGACGGTAATTGCGGATAAGTACGTGAACTACTATCAGTTTTTAATAAAGATGAAGGAAGAAGTTCCGGCATTAAGCGTTTATCAAGATAAAGTATTAACAATGCTTTCTGCAGAAGTTTTAAATGGTAAACGAAAGCACGAAATTATTTTGGTAGAGATGTTATTGAAGCAAAACGAAGTTTCACACGATGACTATTTGGAGCAGCTAACAGCCAATGATTGTCGTACAGATGAAGGTACCCTTCAATCAGTAAATCGTATCCTGGACCTTTCATTTTTTACGCTGGCCAATAAAAGTAAGTACGGAGAAAAGCCGATAGTGGAAATGAATGAGGCCGGACGCTATCAGCTCAATACATCCATACAGGAAAGCCTGGCGAAGAATCCATATTTCACAAAACTAATTAAAGATGTTATCGACAGTGCCAAAGAGAAAGCAGAAAAATATCAAAGTGATCAGCCGCTTACACTGTACGAAAAGTATTCAAGAAAAGATGCATGTAAACTATTGAATTGGGGCAGTGACGAAAGTTCGACGATGTACGGATACAAGCCAAAGCATGGCACATGTCCAATCTTCGTAACCTATCATAAAAATGAAGAAGTCGAATCGAGTGTCGACTACGGCGACGAGTTCCTGAGCCCGGAGCTTTTTAAATGGTACACAAGAAGTAACAGAACGTTGCAATCTAATGAAGTACAAAAAGTTATTCAATCGCCAGGGAACAATATGGATATTCACATATTTGTAAAGAAGGATGACGATGAAGGAACTGATTTCTACTATCTTGGAAAAGGAATTCCAGATAAATCTAGTGTTGAAGAAGACCGGATGGTTGATAAGAATGGGAAGGAGCTTCCCGTGGTGCATATGAACATGGTGATGGAGCAGGCTGTGGAGGGGAAGTTGTATCACTATTTAATGGAGGAATGAGGGGGGTAGTTTTATTTATGATAAGGGGAACCGTACCATAAGTAAGTGCGGTTTGGATATATATATAGGAGGGATATACTATTGGATCTTGAAATTATAAGTATTAAGGAAATTAATTTGGAAGTAGAACGTGAAAAGGTATGTATTAAATACGAAGAAGAAGATAATCTCTTATTGGAGAAAGTTAGAATATTTAAGTCTACTTTTTCAAATGTTGGTCTTAAAAAAGCTAATTTTAATAGTTGTAGTATAAATAATTCGCTTTTTGAAAGTTGTTATTTAAGATATGCAACTTTTAATAATGTAGATTTAACAGGTTCGGTTTTCATAAATTGTGATTTATCGAATGTAAAACTTAATTCATGCAATATCAGATATGTTAAATTTAAGAAGTGTCAAGTTAATCTAAAAGAAGTTTTGGGATGTTTACCACAAGAGACAAATTTGAAAATACAATTATTAAAAGAACTTAGATTAAATCAAATAAGCATTGGTGATAACAAAGGTGCGGACGAATTATTAATAAAAATTCTAGATGCAGAAAAGTCATTATTGATGGAACGTGTAAAATGCGAAACAAGTTATCATCAAGAGAGAGAAGATTTTGTTTCTAGAGTTAAAGCATACTTTAATTATATTTTGTTAAGTCTGAATGACTTGATATGGGGGTATGGTTTAAAATTATCGAGACTTTTTAGAGCAGCACTTACTATAATATTTGTATTTGCTATTTTAATTTACCTTTGCACTAAAGCTGAATATCTCTCAACAACAACAGCCAGTAATGTTTTAGTAGAATTGAGTTTTTGGGATTCTATATATGTTAGCTATACCAATTTTATAACAATGGGTTATGGAAATTATATTCCTAATACAATGACTACAAAAGTTATTTTTGTTATTGAAAATACTTTAGGTTATATATTTCTTGGCTTTCTTGTATCAGGGGTTTATAGGAGAATCTCGAAATGATAGAAGAATATAATTTTAATTATATAAAAGGTCTAGAAGTTGTAATGGTTTACGGTTCCGTGGCAAGAAACGAGGCTGATATTAATTCTGATATAGATATTTTTGCTTTAGTAGAGGATTCACTTACAGAAATAGAGAGAGAAAAGGTAATAGAGAAAATATATTACCAAATCTCCGCCAAGGAAGTGAATGTCTCTTTATATACTAAAGAGATATTCAACAAAATGTCTATAGATGGTTCCCTATTTTTATGGCATTTAGAAAAGGAAGGAAAATATCTTTTTAATAAAAAAAATGAAGATATTTTTATCAACCTATCCAATTTTGATGGCTATCAAAAGAATATGAAATTGTATAGAGACTTATTTAACAGTGTTCAGAAAAGTTTGTTAAAAAACGGAGTAAATAGTTATGATTTATCAATGTTATTTTTCTTATGTAGAAACATTAGTATATTAACCTGTTTTAAAATAGATAATCCTAACTTTGGACGACATTCTGCCTATGAAACTCTTACAAAGTATTTAAATTATGAACCAGTAACTTATTCAAATTTTATCTCGTTATCTAAATGGAGAATTGATTATACTAGGGGGCTTGAAGAGGAACTAGCTTATCCTAATAGAGATAGATTAATAAAGATTATAAATGAAATATCAAATTTACTAGACGTATGTGAAAAAATTATTAATAGTGAATAGTGGGGATAAAAATGAAGAGTATAGAGATATTAAAATCTTTTTATGAAGAAATCAATAAAAATAAAACTTTAATTTTTAATTACTCAAAGGTTAGTGAATTTGAAAGGAATTTATTTATATCAATATCAAATTTTATTTATAAAAAATATAACTATCAGCTTAAAGGATTAACTAAATTACACTTTAGCAGATTAGAAAATGCTATTGATATAGTAAGTGATGATAAGGTATTAATAGATTACGCTTATAAATTAAATTCAATGATAGCTACACGGACGATTACTATGGGCTATGGCGGCAATGCTGAAAAGAAGATAATAAAAAATCACAAATTAGACAAATTTATTGAAGAATTGAAAGAATATGTAGAGGAATACGAAAGAGAAAACCGCACTTAGTCTAGTTACGGAGAACCGTATCACAAATAATAATAAAGCGGAGAACGGAGTTAACGTAAAAAGGATCTGTCATAAAGCTGAAGGTTGGAAATGGGGAAAAGTCAGAAAGAAGAGCCGATTCAGGAATTACAAAAAAATAAGTCCCCAAAAGCGATCCGGTAGGTCAGTCGCCATTGGTGGCTTTTCATTTTATGTATTACTTACCTTTCTAGATAGTGCAGAAAACCGAATTAAATGTTTGCTGGGCGCGGACACTTAACCCGGGTGACAGGGTTGGCCCCTCCTCATGTTGCAGATAAACGGCTAAGGTCCAAGCCGCTTGGCCTTTGTGGATTTATTGTTTTTGTATCTAATTATTGCGTTTCGAAAGAGAGATTCTTCACTGTAGAAATGTTTAACCTAAGTTTGTGTAAAAACCGTGCAGCAAAGTGTAGAACAGCATAGGAGGTCTTAGATGGATGCACTTCAGAACGTTTTTAATAACAGGGAGATTGCATTAGGTTGTTGGGTTATCATAGCCATTATAATCAGTCTCTTCACAAAAGCTGGAAGGAGTTTTTTTGAATCTGTCTTACCGATTGTCTTTAGTCGCAAGTTTGTTGTTTTTTATATAGTATTTCTAAGCTTCTTTTCGCTAACTGTTTTATATCTCAATCATGCCGGTTTTTGGGATTTATCGTTATTGAAAAACACCTTGTTTTGGATAATTTTAATATTTATTCCGTTATTTGTAAAAACAATTGAAAATGCAAAAGATGGCCGATTCTTTGTAAAACTAATTAAAGACAATCTTGCATTTATCGTGATTATCGAATTCGTCCTAAATTTTTGGAAGTTTAACTTGGTTGTTGAAATTTTGATTTTCCCAATCGCCCTACTTCTTGGAGGGGTTTATGTAGTTGCATCGAGAGAAGAAAAAAATGTGATTTTCAAAAAAAACTTAGATGGACTATTTGTCATTTTTGGAATTGTGGTAATTATATTCACCTTTTACAACTTAATACAACGTCCCGAAGAGATTTTAAATATAAAAACTTTGAAAGTGTTTCTACTCCCTATTTTATTGTTGGTTATGAATCTCCCTGTAGTATATGGATTGGCCCTGTATAATACTTATGAGCAAGTGTTTGTAAGGGTAAAAGGTGAACCGAAAGAACGACAAAAAATTAAACGACTACTCTTTCGATTCGCTGGAATTAATCTGACGAAAGTAACCTCGTTAAAAAATAATTTAGTGCGTACCACAGATTTAAGCAGAACTGCCGAAGAGTTAAAACTGCATTTGCGAGAATTTGAAAAATATTTGAATACCCGTATAGGAGATAATTATATGAAAAGACCACGGTTTTACATTTTATCTTTTATTCTAATGATTATTATCTGCCTGTCAGGTATTATTGCAAGTAATTCTACTGTGGGGTTGAAAGACTTAGTGACTTTCAACTTCGTATTGGATATTGAGAAAATGAAGCAAATAGTGACTTATGTATTATCAACAGGACTAGCTATTTCTATATGTTTTTTGATTTATTTCATTGGGTTTCGAAAAAGGAAATATGAAGAGATTTCTCAAATCAAAAAGTTTGCCTTACACGATTTGTTGTTATTTATTAAGTATCAAAATAGAATGTTACGGGATTTTCCACCAGTTGAAGATCCTCAAAAGCTATTCGTCCAATATATATTAATTATATATGACATTAATAGAGAGTGTGATAAAGCTATTGTTACGTATGACAACCTATTGACCAATTGGGAATTAGAAACCCTTAAACGATTACAGACATACACAGCTTTATTAATTTCAACAATAGGAATTGATGATATTGAAAGTTATAGCGTAGAAGAGTTTGTAATTTTTTTTAACGATAAAAAAACAGCTGCTATTCAAAACGAAAAGATTAATATTTTTACTTCCGATATTGAAAGAGACATCAAGAAGTATTCAGAGCAAATCAAACTTTGCATGGAAATGTTCAAAGTCAGTATATAATATTACTGCCTAAACGTTCGATGAAACATGTCATGAAATCAGGAGGGTCATTAACTGATGGATCCAAATTTTTTATCTTTGCGATGATATGCTGAACCGTATCACAAATAACATGAACTTTTGTGGTAGTTAAATTAGTTGCGTATATAAAATTTTTACTGAGCTCCTGAAGTGCAATGGAAGTTGTAAAGGGAGGAGAACCCCATGGCCCTCACTCAAATGCAAATCATCTAATCCCTAGGAGAAGTAATGAGTTGGCTAGAGCGAGAACTCAGCCGGGGATCGAATCCAGCTGAGTTACGACACCTCATGGGACGCATTGGTGAGTTATAAGTCGCGATGTATACGAATGGGAATTTGGCGGAGCATGTAAATTAAAAAGGATATGACATAGTTACGAAGGACAATGAAAGGATTTCCGTAAAGACGACGACACGTATTAGTGGGCAGCCTGACCCAGGATACCAGGCGCAGCCACAATTCGCGGAAGAACGCGAATGGATGTCTATGCCAGGCACCCTAAGACGCCGATCGACAAGGAAATCCCTACAATACATGCAAACTCGGAACGCTCATTATTCACGAATTGATTCAACCACAAACCAAACAAGGTGCCTGATCCCCAACAACTACCGTCGGGAACCAAGCACCTTATTTCATTCCACATAATCCCCAATCCATATAGACCACCCCAGCCATTATTGGTAGTATAAGACAAACAGCACTACTTTCAAGTAATGCGAAGTAATGAAGAAATTTAATTAAAGGTACCAGATGTCGGGACAATTCGGAAACGTGTTGATACCGTTCACTTAACACCTACTCCAAGGAGGACTTCATGGGTTTTAAAGATGATTTTAAGCGTGAAATGCGTAACGCAGTGAAAGATGTAGAAAAAGAAGTACATAAGACGTGGAAGATGAATTATAAAGGGCATCGTATTGAAGTCATAAACCAGATGAAAGAAGAGTTACTGATCATTGATGGTGTAACAGTGGATAGGAATAAGCGAAAGTCTATACTTTCCCATATTATCCCGTTCTCCAAGTTATCAGGGACACTTCATCTGCAAGATGGTTCAAAGCATGTTGTTTCCGTTAAACTGGGTGGTTATGTAAGGCTGAATTGCATTGTGAAAGTAGATAATGAAACCATTTTGGATGACTCTCTGAAGTTAGACTTTCTTCCGTGGGAAAATAAAGAAAAAATTGTTCCCTTTATTCAACAACAAGTTCAAACGCATACTAAAATAGTAGATGATCATTTGCCGGATGAAGATTATTTGTATGATGAAAATCAACCGCGATTGGCTGCGGGTTTATTCGATCATGTTGCTAGTGATATCCCGACACCCTTTTATGTGAAGAAACTACTAAAGCTTTTTGAAGAACAGTTACATAATCCTACTACTAAAACACGAAAAGCCACATACGAAAAAGTGATATTTGATAATATAGCTAGCTATAGCAATGCATTCATTGAACAATTCCAGCAAGCTCAATTCGATGAAGCCATTGTACAGCAAGAGGCATTATGGCTACTGGAGCATGCAGCGCATCGAGAGGTTGTGAAATTTTCAATCACTGTACTTGGCTGTACGGATTGTGAAAAGTATAAAGAGCTATTATTCACAGTAGGTCTGCATGAAGAGTTCACACCGTATGTCCTATTTGCATTGAAAAATGGCACAACGCGGGCAAACGACCAAGTTTGGCAACTTGCTCAGTCCGTTCATGGTTGGGGCAAGATTGCGGCTGTTGAACGACTGGAAGCAACGACGCCAGAAATAAAACAATGGTTGCTGACAGAGGGCTGTAGCAATAGTATTATGGATGAGTATTTAGCTTATACTTGTGCCGTAAAAGGAGAGCTTGACGTTGCTCTATACGAAGAAACGATTTCGAAAGAGCTTTATGATGGAGCAGGTCATATCATCCAAGCATTACTTAATAAGCATTCACCTGAAGGCATCGAAGATTATCCATATGCAAGCGAAGTTCTTTCGCGTTTCGTGTATCATGCGAATACGCACTGTCAAACACTTGAGGATTTTTATCCGCTCATGAAAATAAGTGAATTTTTAAATGAAGATAGTGAAGTTTGGGAAGAACGATTTAATGATCAGTGGAAACAACATGAGTACACTTCTATTCAGCAAGCGATTCACCCCTTTATAAATGATGCCAAATGGCCACAGCTTGCGATGGATGCACTACAGCAAGAAAACAATGTAAAGGCACTTGAAATTGCTTTCTTTTATCAATTAGATGTTTCGCAGAATTTGTTTAATATGCTGGGGGGAAATCCCACAAACAGTGCACTCTATGTGGCTGTTATGGATACAAATAATCGTAAGTACATCGAAGACATCTGCACATTTGCGGAAAATCATTTAACGCTATCAAATCCATCAAATGAAGAACAAGATTGTCTGCAATGCATTATTCAAGATTTGTATCGGTACGAAGGAGTGGGGGTGCCACTAATTCAAGCTGCTCTTGCATCGGATAATGTAAGTCTACAATACCATGCACTCAGTGTACTCGTAGGATGGTCTCCATCGATTTCGCAACAATCTGCTCTGCAGGAAATCATTAAGAATATTGCAATGACAACAAAAGATAAAGAAGATCGTGAGTTAGCAAAAAGATTGTTGGAAAAGTGATGAATTGTGTTGTCTTCACTACTATCCAAATAAATTCACTTTATACCTGAATCTAAACTAAAAACCACCAGAAATCCATCAATCAATTAGCGATGGATTTCTGGTGGTTTTTGTTGATTAATAAATCATTTAAAAAATAATTTCACTTCGATGTATCCTTTTCCCCCACAGTGATCTATATAAGCAGTGAGTAGGGTGTTCACAAAATAGATAAAGCAGGTGAAGGGTTATGAATCATGGTTGGATAAAGATTCATCGGGTGATACTTGAAAAGCCAATATGGATAGAGGCAACACCCGAACAGAAGGTAATTCTAATGACGTTGCTTATGATGGCCAATCACAGTGTGAAACAGTGGGAGTGGCGGGGAGAATCGTTTTCTGCGCAACCGGGGCAATTCGTTACTTCGTTGCCGTCGCTTGTCCAAAAATGCGGGAAAAACATCAGCATACAAAAAATCCGAACGGCGCTTAAAAGATTCGAACGCTACGGATTTCTAACAGATGAATCAACACATCAAAATCGACGGATAACGATTGTGAATTGGGGATTCTATCAAGGTTTAGGGGAAGTGGCAACAGACGCATCAACAGACAGCCAACAGCCGGCTAACAGACAGGTAACAGCTAACAAGAATGATAAGAATGAGAAGAAAAGTAATACTCGTGATTTCTTATTCGAAGCTTCTTCTGAATTTTATCAACTGGCACTATCTCTCGCTAAAAGTGTGAAACAAAATTGTCCAGGAGTAAAAGAACCGAACCTCCAAAAATGGTCAAATGATATGAGATTGCTAGTTGATCGGGACAAGCGAACGGTTGAGCAAATTATTGACCTGATTGAATGGTCCGGGCAACATGTGTTTTGGCATACAGTTGTACTTTCGCCCGTTTCACTGAGAAAGAACTGGGATCGTATGATTATCCAGTTCCAACAAAAGCATGCGTCGCGAAAGGGTCAAGTGCAGCAGGACCGGGTAGAGTCGATGAAGGGATTTGAGTTAGATTTTTCGAAAGGGGAAGATATGGTTAACTCATTTTTCTAAGCGCATCCATTGAACCCAGGATGCCAGTCACTATTATCGTTGAATGTGATAGCTTGGCACCCCGGGATGAGGTAATATGAGCCGTGTCATAAGTAAGTGAGATTTTTGTGTAGTCAGAACAGTCACTATTAGTGGTTTGGATGTCACATTAGTTGGGGATGGACATTCAACAACAAACAGTGGTGCATTAAGTGCAAAGGTGGAGAGTAATTTTGAAGCGATACAATCCTGAATAAGTAAAAAGTTTCCTGATAGGGATTGATATGTGTGGGCATCATCACTGTTACAATCGTTCAAAAAGGTGCGCTAGTTCTACTTTCTCCTCTTTTGAAAGTAAACTTTCAGCCATTGGAAATAGTATTTTTTCTTCTTTCACAAAATGTTGCGTTAAAGTTGTGTATGCTTGAAATGCATATACAGTGATGGCCTGCAGGTCATGCTCATCTCCCTTCTTCGATGTAATGGCTTTTGCTGCCTCCGATAAAAAATCCTGTAGATGTTGTTCAGCTTTTTCGTGTTCGAATTCCATGATTTCAATGGTTCGGTTGTGTTCCCCAGGGTGTTGATTCATCAACGGAAATAAGCTGTCGTCTTCAAGTTTAGAATGTGCCAAAAGTTTAGGATGGAAGGAAAATATAAGTTCATATAGTTTTGTAAAAAGTTGTAGTACCGTAGGACCTGTCTCAAAATCAATTTCCTCGATAAGTTCATAAAAGTGATTCATTTCTCCTTGCAATGATTGATGTTCATCCTTCAATTGTTGTAACGGAGCACAGAATAGAACATTTGAACTTTCCACTATTTACCCACTCCCATTCGCTGTATGTTTTGAGTAAGACTAATATGCTTTGAGACTAGTATAAATGAAAAGTAGGAACTAAACTGTGATAGGATTCACTTTTCCTAGGGAATAGACTATCTTTTGTTGATGTTAACAAAATGGAAGCACCGAAGCTTAATAAGTCCATTTAAACAAAGGCCGGTTTTCTAAGTTAATAGAAAACCGGCCTTTAAAAAATCACATACACACTACTATCACTGCGCAGTTAACCCACCATCAATAACGAATTCTGAACCTGTTGAGTAGCTAGATTCGTCAGATGCCAAGAATAGTACCATGTTTGATACTTCTTCTGGTTGTGCTACGCGTTTTAATGGAATATGTTTGGAGAATTCTTCTACAGCTGCTTTTGTATCTTCTTGAACAACCATTGGTGTAGCGATTACGCCTGGGTGTACAGAGTTTACGCGAATGCCCATTGGTGCTAGGTTGATCGCCGCTGCTTTTGTCATACCACGAACTGCGAATTTTGTATCCGTATAGCCGACTGCACCAGCTACTAAGCCGTTCATTGAAGAAATGTTGACGATTGAACCACCGCCGACTTTCATCATGGAAGCTGCTACGGTTTTCATACCTAGGAATACGGACACTTGGTTAATGTCTACGATGCGGCGGTATTCTTCCACTGTTATATCAAGCATATTTTTCGCCATTGTAATCCCGGCGTTGTTTACTAATACGTTTACTGGACCGAAAACCTCTTCTGCTTTCGCAATAACTGTTGCCCACTCTTCTTCAGATGCTACGTTTTGTTTAACGAAAACTGCATTTTCGCCTAATTCAGTTGCTAATGCATGTCCTTTTTCCTCATTTAAATCTGTTAACACAACTTTTGCGCCGTGCTCAACGAATAATTTTGCGTGTGCTGCACCCATACCTTGTGCTGCTCCAGTAATAACTGCTACTTTACCTGATAAACGACTCATGTAAAAAGCCTCCCTAAAATGGATTCGCATAATGTGATAGTCGACTATCACATTTCGTAATTATAAGATAACAATTTTCCGTTCAAATGTCAATTCATACGTCCATTGTTTGCTATGAGCGAATATAGCGTAAAAATACATCCTTCATCATCGTCAGTTGCTTGTCCGTGGAAAGTAACCTCGATAGATCAGTATCATGTTTAGTTAGGCTTGATTTATAGGTGAATAGGCTAAAATTCTGCACCATTGTCATGATAAAGACATCCAATTCAACATCAGATCTTAACGAGCCATCCTGCTTGCCTTGCTCACTTAATGTTAATAAAATACTAGCTAATTTACTTCGTGCAGATAAGTATTCAGCATATTGTTCAGGTGATTCCTCTGCTATTTTTTCATATAAGTCAAAGGACTCGAAAAACTTCGCCAAGCGCAGTTCTGGATCCTTGATGATGCCCATATAATAGTCCAAAATTTGTTCGATTTTTTCATAGGCAGTCATCGTTTGCTCAACAATGCCCCCGACATCCGTAGCCATTTCAGCTGTAATCGCATTGGTCGCGGCAACTATTAAAAACTCTTTTTTGGGGAAGTAGCGGAATAACGTCGCAATCCCAATGTCAGCAGCAGTCGCAATATCTTGCATTTGTATAGTTTGCACGCCTCGGTCCAAAAATAAATCCTTTGCAATCTCGATAATATGTTGTCGGCGTTGTTGTTTTTGTTGTTCACGTTTACTCATTTTCGTCACTCCAACCGTTTTCTCATGCATTGATTGTAACATGTTTACTAGGTACCCTAGATCCATATAGACGGCGCTAACCATTATTGGTAGTATATTTGCTATAAATAGGATATTTTTAAGAGGACGGAATACTAATAGAAAAGAAAGGTGAAGTGCTATGAAAATTATTGTTTTTGGCGCAACGGGCGGGGTAGGTCAATCTGTCGTGAAGCAGGCCGTAGAGAGTGGTTTTGGGGTAACGGCGTTTGTACGGACACCGACCAAGCTCGAAGTGACTCATGAGAATTTAACGATTATTAAAGGAAATGCTTTCAATCAGGCAGAGGTCTCAGCAGCAATAGCGGGTCATGATGCTGTCGTATCTTGCTTAGGCTCTAGCCAGGGCATGAAAAAGTCAACAGAGCTCCAGGAGATGGCGAAAAATATTGTTATTGGTATGCAAGAGCATGATGTGAAACGAATCGTCTACACTGCATCTGCGGGAATTCATAAAGAACTGCCAGGCATAAGTGGGAAACTGATTATGAGGGTGCTTAAAAATACGCTACTAGATCATCGGGCTGCTACAGATTATATTGAAGCGCATGGACTGAACTACACATTTGCTAGACCGATGGGGTTAACGAATGGTCCCTTTTCAGGAAAATACAGAGAATCTATAACGGGCTTACCTGAAAAATCAAGGTCAATCCCCCGTGCGGATGTTGCACATTTTATCCTGAAAGCATTAAAGGATGCACAATACGAAAACACATCGATTGGCATTTCTACTTAATTGCTCAAGATGTTAGGCATAGCCACAATACGAAAATGGATGTCTGTGCCTGATACCTTGAAACACCGCGTGATGAAGCCTCGTTATTACTTGAAAAACAATCATTATAAGCTGAATAGTAGCCCCATCTAAAAGGTTATTCATTCTTATACTTAAACGAATAAATATGTGTTTTTGATAGATCCGTTACTTCTTGGATAAACTCATCTTGTGTTTCTTTGAAATCACTTGTAATCCAGTTCAGCAATAGTCCGTGAAAACCATAGGCTGTGTAACGTTTAAAATAATCCATGTTGACGGGGATATTATTAATCGTTTTGAAAACAAACTGTTCCTGATAAATTTTTAATATCGTTTGAGGGAATCGTGTATGTAATCCTGGTAAAGTATCTTCGAATTTAATCAACTCAAAAAAATTCCTGTTCTCATAAATGAACGATACGATATTAAAGGATGATGCATTTAGCTTCGTAGTATATACTTTCTGTCCAGGTACATATGGCTTTCCTACTGAATCTTCTAACCCTTGAAGCATGGAATCGAGTAAATCTTTCGCAAGTTCTATTTTATCTTGGTAGTGGACATAAAAGGTACTCCGATTATACGAAGCACAGTTTACAATGTCTTTTACAGAAACGGAATGGTACCCATTCTTCTTAATAAGTTCGATTAGTGCTAGTTTTAAATGTTCTCTTGTTCGATTTTGTCGCTGAGATGTCTCAATTTGTTGGTCATCCATCAAAAAACCTCCCGAAAATAGACAGTCCAGTTCGAAGTGTCTATTAGATAGACGCTTCGTCAACTTTTAATGATTGTTATGTATGAGCAAAGTTGTACAATTAAATTACGGATGAAATAGTGCAAATATTGTATATCCTTTTTGGGTAAAATATAATTGTGCTATGGATATTATTATACTGGAGGGATCAATTATGGGGAAATTACAAGACAAAGTAGCCGTAATTACTGGAGGAGCATCTGGTATCGGTGCAGCAACAGCTCGTTTATTTGTAGCAGAAGGAGCCAAAGTGGTTCTTGTTGATTTAAATGAAGAAAAAGGGAAAGCTTTTGAGGAAGAATTGAAAGCGCTTAATGCCGAAGCACTATTTGTAAAAGCCAATATTACAAGTGAAGAAGATGTAGCTAATATCTTTAAACAAACAATTGAGGCTTTTGGTAAAGTGGATGTTGTGTTTAATAATGCAGGTATCGGACGTGTTCATTCGTCCCATGACTTAGAGTATTCTGAGTGGCGGAACACAGTAAATGTTGATTTAGATGGTGTATTCCTAGTGGCGCGTGAAGCAATTCGTGAGATGCTAAAAGCAGGCGGCGGTACAATCGTGAATACTGCATCTATGTACGGTTGGGTTGGTTCACCTGGTTCAGCAGCTTATAACGCAGCAAAAGGTGGCGTGATTAACTTAACACGTTCGCTTGCTCTTGAATATGCAGAACAAAATATCCGTGTGAATTCACTATGCCCAGGTTTCATCGATACACCAATTATTCCAGAAGAAAGTAAAGAAGTATTAAAATCGATGACACCGATGAAACGTCTTGGCCAAGCAGATGAAATGGCGAAAGCAGTACTATTCATGGCAAGTGACGATTCCTCATTCATGACTGGCAATAGCTTAACTGTCGACGGTGGCTATACAGCACAATAATTATATATGTAAAAAGAGAAACTCTTTTAATTTTGCCCATCATCGAATTAGGTGATGGGTTTTTCATGTGGATGTACGAATGCAATCCTGTAGCTCCATATAGACAGTACTGGACATCATTGGTAGTATTAGAAAAGTCACACTACTTTTAAATAATGCAGATACAGGAGAATAAAATGAAAAAATTTGTCTGGATTGCTTGTCTGATTTATTGTTTGAATGGGTTTGGTCATATTATCATTGGGACTGTTTTGGAGCCTATGGTTGATGCGTATGGGATTCATTATAAAGATGGCGGACAGTTGATTATGAATCAATTTTTAGGCTTTTTAGCTGGCGTCATGTTTGCACCGCTTATCGTCAATCGAATTGGCCGGAGACTGACAATTTTTCTTGCTTTACTCACTTTTGCTCTTTCCCAGTTTGTGTTTAGTTTCTTACCTAATTGGGATGTGATGTTAGTGGTTGCTCCATTTGGTGGGGCAGGAATAGGGATTGCTGAGACAATTGTCGCTGCTCTTATTATTGGGCATTTAAAGGAAAGAAAAGCGAAGACACTTGTCATGGTTGAAATCTTTTTCGGAGTAGGCGCATTAGCGATTCCGGTCATTTCTGCCTTTTTGATAGTGACAGGTGTATGGAATTTTTCGTTTGCATTTGTAGCCGTGTTTGCCTCGTTCATTATGCTGCTCTGGCTACTTCTTCCGTTTGGAGAATTGGATCCAGTTTTAAAAAAGCAGCCAAAGTCTTTAGCTGAAGACGGAAATAAACCAGCGAGAAAACGATACTCTAAAAGGCAATTGCCGATTATTGCGATGGGTGCGGTGTTTTTCTTCATGTATGTGGGAACTGAAATGGTATTGCCAAACTATTTGCCGACAATCTTGAGTAAAACAACGGATTTAGACGCCTCCGCATTGGCCATCAGCATCACCGTCTTTTGGGCTGCGATGACAATTGGACGGATCAGTATGACGGGTATCATCGATAGAATAGGCTATAGCAAGCTCTTTGTGATTTGCTGTATTGGCCAGTTTTTCACCATTATGATGTTTGCTTATTCAACCTCTGTCGCATTTAGCTTTATTTCTATATTTTTAACGGGTCTATTAATGGGCGGCGTTTTCTCAATGGGTCTTCTCATTGTGAATGAAACATCTACAGGTTTAGAGGAATGGACAACAAGCATACTAATGGCAATGGGCGGATTAGGCGGCGCATTCCTGCCGAGAATTGCAGGCGAATTGATCGATCGCTACCCAATCAGTGTTACCCTATGGGCACTCGTAGTATGTACCTTCATCCTTGCGAGTTTAATGGCCGTCATTTTTCACTTTAGAAAAAAGGCATTGGATTTTAAGGGAGTGCAAGCGGAAGAAGCGAGTAATGTTGTATAGAGTGTATTGATGTATTCAAAATAAATTGTAGTCCTACCATCATCAAAAACATTGCTATAATAAAAGAGTGTCAAATGCAGAACGAAAGCTTTGACGCTCTTTTTACGTTCAAAACGAGAATTTTAGATTCAATATGCTAGTCGGGAGTTGAAATTGAGATGAACAAGAAAGATATTGCGGCGATTCGCAAGCAATTTAAGTTGGATACGGATTTACTGACAATTACTGATATTTACAAAGTGTACATTAGGCAGGAGAGCAGTGAATTTTATCATGAGGAAAGTCAGCCATTTTCCCTTTTGGACAGGGAGCAGCAGGAGTTGTTTCTGAACAATTTTAAAAAAGTGTTAGGTGGAAAACTAGGTTTAAAACTATTTGAGGTGAAGTTTCGACAGCAAGAGGCGGAGCAAACGGACCATACGCAACAGCTTTTATATGAGGGGCTCCATACGACTGAAGTAGAAGATTGGAAAGAGAATATGCAAAGCATTGCCGAAAAGATGGTGCAAGACGTTCAATATGAAAAGGATATCGTTGTGACTTTTATTCGCGGTACTTATTTTAAACCGACGAAGAGGAATCACGAGGAAGAGGAAGTAGCCAAAACGGATGAAGTGTACAAGAACCCGTTCATTCTCTGCAGTATGAATCAGACTGAGCTGCCGAAGCGGTCACTTGTATTTGATTTCAATGAGAAGGAATTTAAGTCGCGCGACATGCTCGATCCGATTATCAATTTAACTTCTCCAATCGGTGGTTTTTTGTTCCCAGTCTTCACGGATAATGCGGCAGACGTCAATCATATTTTGTATGCGGCAGGCAAAGCGAATAAGCCAGATTACCAGTTTGTCGAGAATGTACTAGACGGCGAAGAGGTGATGACCGCTGATGATGATAAAGCGGTCTTTGAAGAAATCATAAAAGAAGTGGTAGGTAAAGAGGTAAATACTAAAACCCTTGCCAATGTCTATGATGAAATCAACAGTATGTTGATTGTAGAAGATGAGGGGGAAGAGGAATACCTTCCTGTTCTGGACACGAAAGAAGTGGAACGTGTGCTGAAGGCAAGTGGTGTGAAAGATGTCAGCACGGAAAAAGTGGAGCGGGCATTTCAGACGGTAATTGAAGACAAAACCTATGAAATGCAGGCAAGCCATATCATTCCAAGTTACACTTCTAAGTCCATCAAGATTGAAACGAAAGTAGCGAACATTGCGATTAGCCCGCAGGATTTGAGATATGTGAGGCAGGTTACTGTCAATGGAAAACGCTGCATCTTGATTGAGGTGGAAGAAGATACAATCATTGAAGGATTTACGCTGCTTCCAGAAGAGCTGTTGGAGTAGCAATCACTAAAGCAT